>JBCCDL010001021.1:0-2041 GCA_039030815.1 Cyanobacteria bacterium P01_A01_bin.83
GCTACTCCTGCTTCAGGATCTAGAACGTTATAAGCAGTGCTAATTTCTTTTTTAATATCAGAAACTAGAGGATAAGCGATATCTCCAATTCCACCATCTTTGCGATCAGTTTGTATCCAAGCTAAGTGAGAGAATTCACTATCGACAGATGCTCCTAGTACCTCTGTACCTAGTGAGCTGAATTCTTCATAGCGATCGCTAAATGCAATAATTTCGGTAGGGCAGACAAAAGTGAAGTCGAGGGGATAGAAAAATAAAACCACATACTGACCACGATAATCAGATAATTTTACGGTCTTAAATTCTTGATCGTATACAGCAGTTGCTGTGAACTCAGGAGCCTCTTGTCCTACTCTTAAACATCCTTCGGTAATCATATTTTTATCTCTTATATCGCCAGAAGCGTTAGGTTACTAAGTTCTGCTCAATAGAGATGAATCACATATCATGTCAAATAACAATCAATAATTCACAATATTGACAGATTTTACGAATCTCAATCAATATATCATAGTCATAACGAGAACGAGTTAATTGATAGCAATGAACAATGAGCAGTTACCTTGTCTTAAACCTAATTGATTAGTTCTTTGGCTGTTCAATGTTTAATCTAGTTCTCGCCTTCCTTCTAAGGCTCTGGCTAAAGTCACTTCATCGGCATATTCGAGATCGCCCCCCATTGGCAAGCCAAAGGCAATTCGAGTAACTTTGGTAAAAGGTCTAAGCAACCCATTGATGTATAGAGTGGTTGTTTCCCCTTCGACACTGGGACTGATGGCAAGAATGATCTCCTTAATTTGGTCTTTAGTTACTCGGCGTACCAGAGACTCAATATTAAGCTGTTCGGGTCCAATCCCATCCATCGGCGAAATCACTCCACCCAAAACATGATAAAGACCACGATATTCTCTAGTCTTTTCCAGGGCAATAGTATCGCGAGAATCAGCAACCACGCAAACAGTAGAGCGATCGCGATTTTGGTTACTACAGATAGAACATACTGGTTCAGCAGAAAGATGAAAACAAACTTTACACAGTCCCACCTGTTGTTTAGCCGCTACTAAAGCTTGAGCTAACGCCTGAACTTCTTTTTCGGGACGTTTAATTAAATGTAGAGCTAGTCTTTGAGCAGTTTTAGGACCCACTCCTGGTAAAAGCTGTAGTTGCTCGATTAGACGAGCCAAAGGAGGCGTATAAATAATTTGCTCCTAAAAATATCCTGGGGTTTAAAGATGGAAGATAATTATATCAAATCTTTTTTGGTTATTTGAGCAACAATTCGTTGTTCTCGACGAGCCACTATCTATCAGGGCTTCTATGCCTCTTCAAAATGGTAGATGAACATTCGATATTTAGCGCCAGCACGATTTTTCTTAATCAATCCTTATAAAGTAGTAATTATGATAGTTGAACCTCCCTCTCCAGAGAAGAGGGATTCCCATATAGACTCTTAACTAGACTAGAATAGTCCCCGCCAGACCGCCGTTACTGGGCTATTTGTTTAACGTTCACGGGCGCACCGACCGCAAACGGATCTAAATTCTATTTAATTATTTGACTTTGCTAATGACAGCTAAACCTAATCTACCAGTACGCTGCTTCGCAGCAGAGCTTCCTTCGGAAGCCTGGACGCGAATGCGTCCGTTCACCATTACAATTTCTAGGGCGATATTTGTTCCGACGATCTGAGGTAAGGGAAGTCAGCCCCCTGAATGTTTTTACGCGCTTTACCGCTACTTGGGATCATACTACAAAACCGACAAACCCTGACTGGATTTCATCCTATCAGTAAAACTGAGGGTCTTCATCCAGAAGAAAGATAAAATTCTTGCTACTTTAACCTATAATCTGCATCGATGCCAGATCATTATTTTAGAATGATCAAAGTTTTATTATTTAAACTACAAATTAAAGCAACTAAGCACCACAATGACTAGTACCGAATCCATTGATAGCGCAATTGATCTCAACGATCCTCAGTACTACTTCAATCGAGAGTTAAGCTGGTTGGAATTTAACCGCCGAGTTTTGGCAGAGGCAA
>JBCCDL010001022.1:0-2029 GCA_039030815.1 Cyanobacteria bacterium P01_A01_bin.83
AGTTCGTTTAAAAGTTCATTTCTATTCATATTTCTATTATTTCTATTTCTCCCTCGTCATCAAGTTCAGTATTTAAGGTTTTTTGTTTAATTTTCACTAGTTTTAATTGTTCGACCACAGCTATAGCTAATTCGGCTATATTGGTTGCTTCACTCAGTAATTGCCTCATCGATATATTGACTTCAAGTTGAGTTTGTAACTTGTTTCTCAACTGGACTAATTTCAATGAATCCATTCCTAATTCAAAAAAATTAAGCTCCACATCTACAGCTTCTCTCTCCAAAAGTTGCTGTACAATTTTGGCTATAGTTTGCTCTATTTCTGTTCTAGGAGCTGTTAAGAATTCAGATTTTGCCTCCTTAATCTTGGGTAGGGGCAACATTTTACGGTCTACTTTCCCATTAGCAGTAAGAGTTATTTTATCTAAAATAATAAATGTATTAGGTACCATATAATCTGGTAATTTCTGCTTTACATGATGCTTTAACTGAACATCAATAGCTTGAGATTTATTTTCTCTTTGCTCAGATAACCACTGTTTTGTTTGAGCTAAATCTATTTTTCCACCAACAAAGCTATAGAGTAGAATTTGGCTTGATTGCAGTTTTAATAAATCTTTGATAGCACTCAATTCTAAATATCCAATAGGACATAATCCTATTTCTTTTAGGGGTGCAGACTGCATTAATAACTGACCGATATGTCCTGCTTCTAGTAAACAAAAATTCTCTGCTAATTCTCCATACATTGGGCGAATAGCATTCAATTCGGCAATCAAAAATAGTGAAAAAGCCCCATTGTCAAAAATTATTTTATTACCCTGATAAATGCTCCCATCAATTTCACTATTAGCACTCACTAATACCAAACGATGCGATGGATGATAATAATATATTCCTGCTTCTAGCCCTGCGACTCCGTTGGGTTTAACTAATAAATATGTTTGAACTGGGTAGAGACTTCCCGCAGAAGGATAAAGATATTTCGGCAGAGGATAATCCTCTAGTTGCATCTGCTGCAAACAGCTTAAAAACTGGCTGAATTGCGATAAGGAAATAGGTTGAGATAGAAATTGTCGATAACTTTGACGCTTGAGGTAAGTATCGATCGAGTTTTCATCAGATTGGGGCAACTGTATACTAGTTTGAGATGCTTCTATCTGTTGCAGTCCCGATTGTTTTAGCTTAAATTCGATCCGTTCTATGGGATCTTGTACTACCCCTTCGAGTTGACTAGGCTGATAAGCTTCTGCTGAATTTGACCTGGACGTTATTTCCTGATCCATGGTCACATAACCGACAAGCTGCTTATTGTTTGATTCTCCAACGGCATTCACTACAGCATTTTGAATCGCGGCATGTTGTTTTAATGTGGCTTCAACTTCACCTAATTCGATACGGTAGCCATTGATTTTGACCTGAAAGTCTGCCCGTCCTAAAAACTCAATATTGCCATTAGGTAAATAGCGTCCTAAATCTCCAGTTTGATACAGTCTCTCCCCTGTTACTGGATGAGTTATAAAACTGGCATTAGTTTTCTCTTGGTCTTGCCAGTAACCTAATGCTAGTCCAATCCCGCCAATATAAAGTTGTCCTGGTACCCAAATCGGACAGGGTTCCATTAACTCATTGAGGATATAAAAGCGTTGATTAGTTAAAGGTTTACCATAGGGAATACTTGAACAATTGGGATTAACCTCTTCAATGGGATAACAAATTGACCAAATCGAAGCCTCGGTTGCACCCCCTAAGCTAACTACCTTTATACTGAGACAAAATTCTGATATGCGACCTGGTAAACCTACTGGCAACCAATCTCCACTCAGTAAAGCCAAACGCAACGGTAATAATTCTAGTTTTGGCTGTACCGATAGATATTCCACCAACATCTGCATCAAAGCAGGAACGCTATTCCAGAGGGTAATTTTGTGAGTAACGATTAAATCTAGCCAGCTTGCAGGATCTTTGAGGGCATCCATCGTCGGAATAACTATAGTTCCCCCCACCGCTAAAATGCCAAAGATATCGTA
>JBCCDL010001023.1:0-2019 GCA_039030815.1 Cyanobacteria bacterium P01_A01_bin.83
ACTATTTGATTCTTGGTCTGATACCATAATTACGGTAGTGCCAATAATCATGCATAATTTGGTCATGATCGAAACAAAGGTTTTGGGGCAACTCCCACTGATGGAATACATCTAAGCTTTTAGCATCATCTGCGGCTACTGGTTCACCTTTAGCAGTGGCAATAAAAACGATCGCTAGAGTGTGTTGACGAGCATCTCTATTAGGATCTGAATAAACATAAAACTGCTCGATTAGTTCTACCGAGAGACTAACTTCTTCTTGCGCTTCGCGTGTTGCAGCAGTTTCAATCGATTCCCCATAGTCAACAAATCCTCCAGGAATTGCCCAGCCAAAAGGTTCGTTTTTGCGTTCGATGAGAACAACTGGTCTTCCAGGGCGATCGGATAATTCAATTATGATATCTACCGTAGGTGCAGGATTACGATATTGCACTTTAAATCATAAAAAATAAACCACAATTCAGTTTAAGTGAAATTTGAATTAAATAGAAATAGTTTGCTATTTATTAGAGAAAACAGAGGGAATATCTTTAAACAGGCAGATGATGCCAATAAATACTGTAAAAAATTCCAAACGTCCGAGAAACATCCCGATAATTTGCGTCCACAGTAAGCCTATTGGTGCATCCCCAGAAGTCACTCCTATAGAAAGCCCCACAGTGCTAAGACTACTAGCATATTCAAATAGGCTATCGGCAAGAGGATTACCATAAGCTGCGGTAATTATCACGCCAATAAAAAATATTAGAAAGTACAAGAATAAAAATAGGGCAATAGTACGAATTTGACTATCTTCCAGGAAACTACGGCGATCGCCCTGCCAGTAATCAGGTTCGGTTATGGTATTCTTGGGCTGCATCATGCGTTTTACTTCCCATAACAAAGCTCGATACAGCGCGTAAATCCGAAACTGTTTGATGCCTCCGGCGGTAGCACCTGTCCCACCACCGATTAGCATTAGGATAATCATAATCGTCCAACCTAAGCTACTCCAGTCTCCATAGCCTACGGTAGAAAATCCTGTTGTAGAGAGGGCAGAGATAATTTCAAAGATTGACACTCTGACTGCTTTACCAACAGTTTCATATAGATTAATGCCAATGCCCAAAAAGACAATTAAAACGCACAAAGGAATGATCAAAGCCATCAATCTTACTTCCCCGTTACGAACTACAGCTTTTAAATTACCTCGCAACAAGAAATAGCTAGTCAAAAAGTTTAGCGTACCCAAAATCATCAACACGATAGTTACTGCCTCAACAGCAGGAGAATCCCAATAGCCAATGGAATCGGTACGGGTTGAAAAGCCACCTGTAGACAAAGCAGCAAAAGAATGGTTGACAGCATCAAACCAACCCATTCCCGCTAGCCACAGCGCCAAAATACCCACTACAGCATAGCCAGAGTAGATGCTCAATACTAACTTAGCCGATCGCCTGACGTTGGGCGCAAGCTGTTCGGTTCTACCTTCGGCTGAGGTCAAACCTGCCCCAGACAGCCCCGAAATCGCGCTGAGAGCAATGATAGCAAACCCGCCTCCTCCTGCCAGTTCGATATTGCTGCGGTATAACAAAATCAGGCGAGAAGCCTGGGTAACGTCTACGACAGATAGACCTGTAGTCGTCCAACCACTAGTAGATTCAAATGCTGCTTGAGTGAAGTTTAATCCTTGAATCAGTATAAAGGGAATCATGCTAACGGCGATCGCAATTAGCCAAGCTAAAACCACGATTACCGAACCTTCAGGTAAGGAAAGACTAATAACTTTTTTTGGTGCGAGAAACCGCCAGAATATTCCTCCGACTATACTTAAAACAACTCCTGGTAAGGCAAAACCCCACGCTAGACTAATCTCTTCAGGATAAAAAATCAAAGCCAATAGAGGAGAAAGAATTACTACTCCTGCGATCGCACAAATTAAACCCGTATAGCCCAGGATTGCCCGATAACGCTGACGTAAAAACAGACTGTAGCGATTAGTTTTTTTTCCTTCGAGTAACATTTTATTTACTGATTACT
>JBCCDL010001024.1:0-2016 GCA_039030815.1 Cyanobacteria bacterium P01_A01_bin.83
TCCTGTTTTGTTTGGCGTCGTTGGCAGTATTGCTGGCTTAACGGTCACTAATACGGCGATCGCTTTTTTACATGGCTTTGTTACGGGAGTATTAGGTGCTGCTATCCGCTTAGGAAGCTTAGGACACCTACAGGCACAACAGATACTTCTAGAATTGGCAACAGATATAGAAACTGCTTACAATAGCGCTTCTTCAATGAAATTAGATGAGATGTGGTCTTGCATTCCCACCATTGACATAGCTCAAATGCGCCATAGTAAATTAAATAGCAAACTGTTTGCCAATTAAATAATTAAAATTATGCCAGAATTATGTCCTTGTGGCAGCAAAAAGCAATATAAATACTGTTGTGGCATGTATCTGTCAGTCAAGAAAAGACCAGAGACAGCAGAAAAACTAATGCGATCGCGCTATACTGCTTTTACTCAGGGTAATATTGACTATTTAATTAATACTTTGCATCCTGAACGAAGAAAGCCCAATGATCGTACAACTTTAACTCAGAGTATTAACGATACTAAGTGGTTAGGATTAACTATTATTGATACTCACCAAGGAAAGAAGAATGATTCAACAGGAATTGTCGAGTTTGAAGCGATTTATCAAATA
Organism: Cyanobacteria bacterium P01_A01_bin.83; assembly: GCA_039030815.1. Classification (GTDB taxonomy): domain Bacteria; phylum Cyanobacteriota; class Cyanobacteriia; order Cyanobacteriales; family Xenococcaceae; genus Waterburya. The sequence goes on from JBCCDL010001024.1 coordinate 611, forward strand.
AAAGAACCAGGACAACTCCATGAACGTTCTCGCTTTGCTAAAGTTGATGGTCAATGGTTTTATGTAGACGGCGATCTTTTACCTGGAACTATCCCGAAAGCTAAAGATTTTTGCTGGTGCCATAGTGGTAAGAAATATAAGCAATGTCATGGAATTTAGTTAGCACTCAGGTGTTTTGTAATTATTTGAGAGAAATAGATGGAAACCAGTAATCCATCTATTTCTCTCAAAAAAGCGTAGGAAAATCAAAATTTATCCCAATTGACTAAGCAAAGGCAGCGATGGAAACTTTAGCCGCAATCTGTTGGGCGACCGCCACCAAAGCTTTAGCCGCAGCTGACTCTGGCGCAGATACAACAATTGGCGTGCCGTTATCTCCCCCTTCTCTGAGGGCAATTTCAAGGGGAACGCATCCGAGTAAAGGAATATCTAGTTCTTTAGCAGTTCTTTCTCCGCCACCTGAACCAAACAGATCATAGCTTTTTTCGGGCATGTCAGGGGGGATAAAGTAGCTCATGTTCTCGACAATTCCTAGTAAATTTACTCCTAGCTGTTGGAACATTTTTAAACCACGACGGGCATCGATTAAAGAGACGGTCTGGGGGGTGGTGACAATTACTGCCCCTGCTATCGGTACCGCCTGTGCCATAGTTAGTTGAGCATCTCCTGTACCAGGAGGCATATCGACAATTAAGTAATCTAGTTCTCCCCATTCCACCTGGTAGAGAAACTGGCGAATAATCCCGTTAAGCATGGGTCCACGCCAAATTACAGGCTGATCTGGGTCAATCAGAAACGCCATTGAAACCAGCTTTACCCCATGATTAAATGCAGGTTCTAATATTTCACCCTTGCTATCCTGTTTCACGGCGATTTTAGCGTCAGACAAGCCAAACATATTGGGCGCATTTGGTCCATAAATATCTGCATCCAGCAAGCCTACTTTAGAACCTTGAGCCGCTAAAGCAACAGCAACATTAGCCGCAACAGAGCTTTTTCCAACTCCACCCTTACCGCTAGAAATAGCAATAATATTCTTAATTCCTGGTACTGAAGTGCGATCGGGCAGCGATTTTTGCTGGGGAGTTTCGGCGGTAACTTCTACTGCAACGTTTTCAACTCCTGGCAGAGTTTTAACTGCTTTTTCACAGTCTTCGACAATAAATTCTCTCAGAGGGCAGGAAGGAGTGGTCAATACTAAAGTAAAACTGACCTCTGCCCCCTCTACTGACACGTTGCGAATCATATTCAGCTCAACAAGACTCTTTTGTAGCTCTGGATCTTGTACAGGACGTAATACTTCCAAAACCGATTTGCTATCCAACATTTTATTATCCCCTAAAGCGCGATTGCCGTTTTCATCACGACCAAGTATTGTTACTTACATAATTGATTATCGACGCAAA
>JBCCDL010001025.1:0-2015 GCA_039030815.1 Cyanobacteria bacterium P01_A01_bin.83
AATTTCGCAAATCAGGAGACAACTAATGTCAATCTATGTAGGCAATCTTAACTACGAGGTCACTAAAGAAGATCTTACGACTGTTTTTGAAGAATACGGTACTGTATCTAGAGTTTCTCTGCCATCAGACCGCGAAACTGGACGCCCTAGGGGGTTCGGTTTTGTGGAAATGAGCAGTGAAGATGAAGAAGCTAAAGCGATTGAGAGTTTAGACGGTGCTGAATGGATGGGTAGAGAATTACGGGTAAATAAAGCCAGACCTCGTGAAAATAATCGCGGTGGTGGAAATCGCCGTTTTGAAAGCTCATCCAGTAACTACTAAAAATTAATTTCATTTATACTCCATAAATGTTTAAGATCAATTAGTGAATTCAGGGTTAACAATTGTTAATTTATTAGATTCAAACCTCTCTTTAGTTATTGTCTTTAGTAAGGCTGATACTCTCAGAGAGGTTATTTAATGTTTAATCTCAGCATTTAAGATTAATCTTGAGAGCGTTGTCAAGTTAAAATATGCTAAATGTTATTAATTATGCAATGTCCTAAATCCCAATTAAAGAAGATAAGCAAAATTATCTTCATGGACAATAAAACTGAAGCAGAAAAAAATTGCCATGACTGACGGTAAGAGCGATCGCACTTCACCAAAGTTAACTTATTGGCATGTTTGGACAGATAAGGAAGGAATTAGCCATCAAACTCAATGTGAGTTGACTAATTTTGCCCGAGAAAGCATGAGTGGTGATGCTGCCCCACAGTGGAATAATAGATTGCTCAATGCTAGTTCTAAAATTGTCTTTGCTGAGTTACCTATAGGCTGGGTAGGGGAATGGCATGAGAATCCTCAACCGCAGTGGATCATCCCTCTATCAGGTAAGTGGTTTGTCGAAACTATGGATGGAGTTCGGGTGGAGATGGGAGTAGGAGAAGTTTCTTTTGGTGGCGATCAAAATACGGTACCCGATGAAACAGGACATCAAGGACACCTTTCAGGTACAGTGGGCAATGAGCCTTGTAAAATGATGATCGTTCAATTAGAAGGGGATCAATGGTTGGGGTTACATCCTGGAGAGTTTAATTGACCTTTCATTGAACATTGAACATTAAACATTTTCGAATGATAAATGCTAAATGTCTTGACATAATGGATTGCATAATCAATTATCAAGAACTGATACTAACCAAACAATGGTAAAAGCTGCGAAGCAATCAGCCAAAAAATTAACTCAGACTCAACAACAAGCTCTAGAAAAACTCAAATCGTTTCTCAGGAGCAATCATAATTGCTTTCGCTTGAGTGGATATGCAGGAACAGGCAAAAGCTTTTTAATCTGTCATTTAATTGAGTGGCTTGACTCGTGTGATTTTAAATTTGTGATTGCGGCACCGACTAATAAAGCGGCAAAAAGTTTGATGCAGGTTGGCATGTCTCAGAGGCTAAATCTGGAGGTTAAAACCGTGGCGCAACTTTTGGGTCAACAGCCAGAAATTAATGAAGAAACTGGTCTAGAAGAATTTACCTCCCCTGGAGATGCGGAATTCGATGAGTATGACGTGATGATTATCGATGAATTTTCGATGATTAATCGTCATAATTTTGAAGAAATAATACAAGCAGTTTCCTCTACCATCAGCACCAAGGTAATATTTGTCGGCGATGAAGCCCAACTGCCTCCCGTAAAAGAACAGCAACCTGTAGTTGCTATTTCTGATTATATTGATGCTACAGCAACTTTAGATGAAGTTGTGCGTTACGAAGGAGAGATTGCGGTAGTTGCCGAACAGATTCGGAGCAACAAAAAGTATGCCAGTAGATTATATCCCTTTAGGACTAGTAACGACCAGAGTGTTGTGTGCCAGCCGAGAAAACAGTGGTTAGAAACAGTAGTTCAATATTTTAAGGCAAATGAATATAGAACAAACCCTGACTATGCAAGGTTATTAGTCTGGCGGAACAAGACTGCGGCGGCGGCGAATCGTTTTGTGCGATCGCGTCTTTGGGGAAAAGATGCCCC
>JBCCDL010001026.1:0-2002 GCA_039030815.1 Cyanobacteria bacterium P01_A01_bin.83
TATTGGCATGGGTGCTGTAATTCTCATGAGCAACGCAACTATAGCCAATTCTGAAATAAGTTTCGATTATAATTCCCTGGAGGGTAAAGATTTGAGCCTAAATAATTCTTTAATAAAATCATCTAGAAATTCTTTCCACTCCCAATTAATAGCTCAAGCCAAACAAAGACTTACTATTGCGATCGCTAATCAAAATATTGCTCGCGGGAATTTAGTTGCTTCGATTGTTGACTATAACCAATCTTATGTCGATTTGAAACGACAAGTATCTAATGTTCCCGACGATGGTTTGCAAGATTTGTCGTAACTTACCACATCCAAAAGCCGTGGAGAGCAAAATTATTCGTATTTAAAAAATATCTCAATGGAGCAAATTTTATGAAAGATACTAAGATTCAAGCCAATACTAAGAAAGAACCACGTTGGAAAAGAGTTGTGGTTGGGATTTTAACCATAATAGTCTCCATCATATTTTTGGCTGCGGGAAGCGCAAAACTATTTGGTACGGATAAAGCAATAAGTATGTTTGATGGGATTGGTTTTGGTCAGTGGTTTCGTTATTTAACAGGTTCAGTTGAAATTCTTGGAGCAATTTTACTTCTTTTACAACGTACATCTTTTTGGGGTGCTTTGTTACTTTCTTTAATCATGATTAGCGCGGTATTAGTTCATTTATTCTTTCTTGTAGGCAGCCCTTCTATTGCTCTTGCTTTGCTAATAACAACATCAACTTTAACGCTCATTAAACCAATTAGTAATTAATTATTTAATTAATTATTTGATTAAGTAAATCTACTTCAAACTAGGCATCCAAAATATTATAATTAATTAAATTAAAACTATGTATATTAATATATCAAAAACAATTTGTAAAAAGTACAAGTTATTAATATTTAGTAAACCAAGAAACTACGCTAGTACAAAAAAAATCCAAAAAATAACTAGCTATATTATACTAAATCTTGTTTCTATATGAGGTGAAAAAATTAGTATCAACCTTGCCATAAGTTAATTGTCAGGATTGAGAAATACATACTTTGGTAATCAGATTTAGATTATTCCTCTCTCACTTATCAACTTTCAGATCGTGAATATAGAACCTCTAACTATCGAATCAAAATTTGAAGTTTCTAAATTTAAACTTTATCTTCAGCAGCATCCTGAAAAATCTCATAGATTAGCAATTAGAAAATTTGAATATTTTTTAGTTTTAGTTCAAGCATATAAAAAACTAATGAAAAAATACAAATTGCTTGAGGCTGAATATTCAGAATTAGTCGAACTACTAGCAACTGTTTCAGATACCGATTGATTGCCAAGTAATACCAGAAATTGAATCATACATGAGCTATCTAGAACATCAAACATGAGAGTATCAAAACTGATTTTAGCCATGACGAAATTTGGCTTGGGTACAGCTATAGCTTTAGGGTTTACTACAGCAAACTTGAAGCCACAATCGGTAGCAGCAGCAGAGAAAATAACTTTCTATTTATCTATTTTTGGGGAGTTTGCCTTATCTGTTGAGGACTTGGCGACTTTTGCTCGATCAGGAGAAATAACCCCAGAATTTGCTTATTACGCCAATCGTTTGGATGAGCAAACTTTAAAGCAATTACGTCAAATTCTACAGACAAATATTGATGTTGAGCCAATTACAATTTATCGGCTGACAAATATGCCAATGGGAGAGGATTTCTTGAGACGGTTAGGCAACATAATTTATACCCATCCCCAAAGAAATGGTTTATATGCTATTCGTGCTGCTTTAATCCAGGCATCAGAAGCACCAGAAGGACTAACAGCAATTAATTTTTTGCGCCACTTCCCTACAGCAGAAATGCAGCTAAATACTGATGCCATTTTTTCAATTATTGAGGAGGCAGAAAACTTCTTTGCCTATAAAGATGCCACAATTACAGCGATCGCAGGGCAGGCAGAAAAAGAAGCAACGCAGTCAAATCTTGATTTGGCACAATTACCAGATTTGCGATCGCCAGGA
>JBCCDL010001027.1:0-2000 GCA_039030815.1 Cyanobacteria bacterium P01_A01_bin.83
ATAGGCGCCAAACAACTTGCCCCAGTTGAATATGTTAAAAGTTGGTCAATTTCCTGTGTCCTAAAAGTTGAGACTAGCATCGGCAACTTATATCTTAAACAAGCCTCTACTTTACCCTTGTTTTGTGATGAACCAGTTGTCACTAATGAATTAGCTCATTTATTTCCCGATCACATTCCACAAGTAGTTGGGATTAATCCTGAACATTCTTGGTTACTACTACAAGATTTTGGTAAACCACTTGGCAACAAAGTATCTATCCAGACAAAGCAAGAAGTTTATCGTTTATTAGCTCAAATTCAGATTCAGTCTATTGAATATCGAGATCGCCTTTTGACTATAGACTGTTTGGATCGACGGCTCAACAATTTACAACTTCAAATAGAGCCTTTAGTTAATTATGCAGCTACTCAATGTGAATTATCAACCCCTCAAATCGAGAAATTGTATAAGCTTGTACCTTATCTTAAAAGCTTATGCAGTCAATTAGAAGATTACAACATTCCCCAAACATTAGTCCATGGCGACTTACACCTACATAATGTTGCTTATAACAACGGTAAATATCTTCTGTTTGATTGGACAGATGCTTGCATTACTCATCCTTTTTTCGATCTGTTTGAGTTATTTTTGACTGCCAGGGATAATTCTTGGTGGACATCTATTCAGAGTTGGTGGCGAAAACCTACTCTCAAGCGGTTACAAAATGCTTACTTAAGTCAGTGGCTAGAGTATGAATCAGCATCACGCTTGCTCGAAGCCTGGAAACTAGCACAACCTTTGTGTGCCTTGCATCACGCTGTTACATACCAATATATTATTGCTAATTTAGAACCACGTTCTAAAAATGAGTTCGCTCATGCTCTACCTTCTTTCATCACAGAGTTCATTAAATCTGTATCCAAACTCCAAAAATCCCCTAGTATCTGAATCTATCTGTTCGAAAAATCTAGCGATCGCTACAGATTTATCCCAAAAACTTTGCGATCATGGAAAATAATCCCTGACTAATAATTTTAGCTGTATATTAATCCCTAATTTTGGGAACAATGAAAGAGCAATTTAACTAATATTGTTGTTTAAACTGCCTTTTTACAACTTCAACTTATCCTTAGCTGCTGCGGTTTCTATTGCCAGTCACCATTGTTATGCTGAAAGTTTCACCTATCATACGATCTTTTTTTATTTCGGCGATCGCTTTAATAATTATAGGACTAAATCACTACTTGGCTCATTCTAGCCAGCCGCCTAGCACTATAACTCAACTAGACAGAACTACGTCGTCTCTATTAGCAAACAATACTGCTACAAATACCACTTCTTACAAGAGAACTACCGCTTTTGCTGAATATAAACCCAAATACGGTTCAGTTGAGATTCATCCCAGTAACTATGGTGATCGTTATAGCGTCGATGCTTATGGTAAGACTTTGAATAATCAGCCTTTGGTGGTGCTACACGAAACAACTAACTCGGCACGCAGTGCGATCAACACCTTCAGAACCAATCATCCCCATGACAATAATCAAGTTAGTTATCATGCTCTTATTACTCTAGATGGAACTATTGTTTATCTAGTTCCTTCAGACAAACGAGCATTTGGGGCAGGAAATTCTGCATTTAAAAGCCGCAACGGTACCGAAACAGTGCAAACTAATCCTAATCTACCAGCATCAGTTAACAACTTTGCCTACCATATTTCTTTAGAGACTCCTTTAGACGGGCGAGGTAAAGACAATCGCAACTACCATAGTGGCTATACCCAAGAGCAATATAAATCCTTAGCTTGGCTAATAGCTTTGAGCAATATTCCAGAAGAGAGAATTACTACCCATAAAGATGTAGATCTTTCCCAACTAAGAAAAGACCCCAGAAGCTTTGATCTAGATCAATTGTTAGGAATTCTGAATTCTTATCGCCAATCAATTAGCAATTAATTACTGCCTGTAACAGGCGATTTCCATCTATACTCTACTCGAAGAATTTTGCGATCGCAGGTA
>JBCCDL010001028.1:0-1991 GCA_039030815.1 Cyanobacteria bacterium P01_A01_bin.83
CAGGATTACTGTGAATCTAAACTACTGGTTGTTCCCCCTAATACTTTGTTATCAGAAGCGATCGCCTTAATGAGTCAGGATCGCCATAGCTGTATTCTGATTGAATCACAACACCAGATCAAGGGAATTTTCACAGAGCGAGATTTAATCAAATTAATTGCTGCTGCTATAGACTTTGCTCAACTAACTATTGCCGAAGTAATGAGCCAGCAGCCGATTGTTTTAGACATTAGGGAAAATTTGACCCCATCGGCAATATTTGCTCGGCTGAAGCAGCATAAAATACGTCACTTGCCAGTAATAGATGCTCAGGGAAAAGCGCTGGGGGTAATTACGCCCAATAGCTTGCGGCAGGCTATTGGTGAAGGATATTTGCTTAAACATCGCCAAGTTGAAGAGGTGATGCAACGGCAAGTTATTCATGCCAGTGGCGATCGCAGTATTTCTGACATGGCGCAATTGATGGCGACTCATAAGATTAGTTGTGTTGTCATTGTTGATACTAGCAGCAGCGGAGAGTTGTTTCCCATCGGCATTATCACCGAAAGAGATCTGGTTCAATTTAAAGCCTTAAATCTAGATTTACACCATCTGACTGTAGGGGAGGTGATGAGTTCTCCCCTATTACCGATTGCTCCAGAGGCAACTCTTCAGTCAGCTCATGAGTCGATGTCTTATCATCATATTCGTCGCTTGGTGGTAGCCGATGAGCGAGGATGTTTAGCAGGTATTTTGACTCAGACCAGTATTTTGCAAAATCTTGAATCTCAAGACGCTGCCAGGGTACTTCAGTTTTTAGAGAATTTGGTTAGGCAGAAAACTAAACAGTTAACAGCTCAAAAGAAACTTCAACAAGACCAACAGCAACGGCTAGACCTATGTCAGCATCGCTTACAGGCTGTTTTAGCAGCAACCAGCGATCTAGTTTTGATTGTGGCGCCAAAGCAACATTCTGTGTCAGTTATGGCTGAGGATTTGCCTCACTCTAATCTATCCAATTTATCGCGGCGTAATTTAGTTGAGTTAACCATCACTCAATTCAATCAACCAGAAACTAGCCAGACTTTTTATGCTCAGGCACGTCACGCCCTAGATCGTCAGCAAAAAATTGAGTTTAAATACAGCATTTCTCTACCAGAGCAATCATTATGGTTTGTCGCCCAAATTTTACCTTTACCAGATGATACAGTGATCTGGGCTGCTCGTGACCTGACTGTGAGTCTGCAAACCGAAATAGAGTATGAAATCACTAAAAATGAGCTGGAACAACTACTTGCCCTCAGAACTCAACAGCTACAGTCTGCAAATCAACTGCTGCAAAATCCGATTACTCATTTATCTAATTACTACTCCCAGCAAAAGAGTAATCAAAATTCAGAGAACTCATGGGTACGTCATTTGATTCCCCTCAATAATGCTCTGGAATATTACCACAATCGTCTACAAAGATTGCAGATACCTCTGTGGACTGGTGCTGTGGTGGTACTGGCGATCGCCTTGATGATCGAACTATGTCGTCTCCAAGAAATTATTGTTCCCATTCCTATTCTACTACTGAGTATTACCGTTAGTATGTCAGCCAATTGGGGTGGTGTGGTGGCGGGTCTTTGGGCGCATTTAGTTTGGTCTATTTATGTCATTTATAGGGCAATATTTGGTTTTGGCCCAGCAACTCTTACTGGAGGAACTCTTCAAGTAACTGCTGGCATGACAATTATGGGCTTATTTGCTATAGTGCAAGGCTGGACGAAAGAGCAAAATCGCTGGTTAGCTAAGACTTTGGCTTACCTAAACAGCAATTTAGAGCAGCAGGTACGCCAGCGAACCCGCAAATTAGGTCTGGCATATGCCGATCTTAAGCGAGAAATGAAGCAGCATCTAGCTAGCAAAGAAGCTTTAGCCAAAAGCGAACAAAAATTTCGGACAATATTTGAACATGCAGGGGTGGGCATTGTCGTCACTGGGTTAGATAAAAAACTGTTGCAGGTTAA
>JBCCDL010001029.1:0-1984 GCA_039030815.1 Cyanobacteria bacterium P01_A01_bin.83
GCAGGCGATGGGACTGTTGACGGGACTGATTCAGGCATATATCTTTGCCATCCTGGCAATGGTTTTTATCGCAGCAGCTACATCTAACAACTAATCACTGTACGGGCGAACAGCCGTTCGCCCCTACCAATTATGGATAACCTCGGATTAATCGCCATGGCATCAATCTTAACCGCAGGGTTAACAATTGCTGTCGGTTCAATTGCCCCCGCATTGGGAGAAGGTAAAGCACTAGCACAGGCATTAACGGCGATCGCTCAACAGCCAGACATTGCTAAAGATATTACTCGCACTCTGTTTGTGGGGATGGCACTAGTGGAGTCTACGGCGATCTATTGTTTTGTGATTACGCTAATTCTGATTTTTGCTAATCCGTTTTGGGCTTTCTTTATTGAGAAGGCTGGAGGGTAATCAGTCAACAGTCAACAGTCAACAGTAACGACTAACTAAGAACTAATAACAACTAATAACAACTAACAAATAACCATGTATGCTTATCGATCCTTTTACTATCATTGCTCAAATAATTAATTTTCTGATTTTGGTTGCTTTGCTGAAACGGTTTCTATACAAGCCTATTACTCAAGCTATGGAAGCGCGATCGCAGAGAATTGAGCGTCAATTAGCTACCGCAGCTAGCAAGGAACAAGATGCCCAAGCAGAAAAGGAATTATATTTGCGAAAGCAGCAGGAATTAGAAGCGAAAAAACAAGAATGGCTGACTCAAGCTGCTAAAGAAGTTAAGTCAAAGAAAGAAGAATTAACTCAGACTGCGATTTTGGATGTGGAACAAATGCGATCGCAATGGTATCAAAATTTTGAACGAGATCGGCAGCAGCTTACAAACAAAATTCGTAACGACCTCACGAAACAAATCACCTTTACTGCCAGAAAAGCCCTGGTAGACCTGGCAAAAGCTAACTTAGAGACAGAAATTATTGATACTTTTATTGAGCGTCTTTATCATCTCAATTCACTGCAAGCGGAAATTATTAGTTCTACGCCCACTCCTGAAGGACAGCATCTAGTTACTATCCGTAGTGCCTTTGCTATTGAAAATGAACAAAAAGCTAGATTGATTATGGCAATTCAAGAACAAATTGCTGCTGAAGCAGAAGTTAAGTTTAAAATCGATACTAATTTTATTTGTGGCATCGAATTACGCGATCGCGGTTACAAAATCGCTTGGAATCTAGAGCATTATTTAACCGAATTAGAAGTAGCAACTGAAAAGGTATTGGCAGAAAATACTAGATAACAACGTCACCAAGCTAGATGCTTTCTAGTTGAATTTGATTTTTAGTCGTCTATCTTTTAAGAACATTTGAACCATTCTATCTGGCAAAGTCTATTAAACGAAACCATCTCTCTCTCTCAGCAGGCTTTAGATAAATATCAACTCCAACTAAAGATTGAAGAAGTAGGAACTGTAACTTACCTGGGGGGAGGAGTTGCCCGCGCTAAAGGTTTACCTAACGTGGGGGCAGAAGAATTAGTTAGGTTTTCTGGAAGTTGTCACGGCATGGCTTACAATCTTGATCGCGATGAAGTAGGAATTATTTTACTCAATAGCAGTGGAGGACTAAAAGCGGGTTGTGAAGTACTTAGGACGGCAAGAGTTTTAGATACCCCTGTAGGAGAAGAGTTACTAGGTAGAGTAATAGATGCTACAGGTAGACCGTTAGATAATTTAGGAGTAATTAATACTAGCCAGAGTTTACCCGTCGAAAGAGAAGCACCAGGAATTATGCAGCGGGCACCTGTTACCGTACCTTTACAAACGGGAATAAAAGTAATTGACGCTTTAATTCCTATTGGTAGAGGACAGCGGGAATTAATTTTGGGCGATCGCGCTACGGGCAAAACGGCGATCGCTTTGGATACGATTCTCAATCAGAAGGGTAAAGATGTTATTTGTATTTATTGTGCGATCGGACAGCGAAGTTCGGCAGTGGCAAAATTAATTGCTGAATTGCGCCAAAGA
>JBCCDL010001030.1:0-1978 GCA_039030815.1 Cyanobacteria bacterium P01_A01_bin.83
AGATTTAAGTCTTCGACAATCCCAATCATTAACTGTAGATCGAGAAAATACTCTTTGAGGGGAGTAAATGACATCATGCTGCTAAATAGTTTGGGTTCAAAAAGATTGTGGCGATAGGGAATGGCAATGTAAACAAAGCCATCAACAAAAGAAAGAAATACTTTTCTTCTTGCTTTGCGATGAAATTCGACTAGGCGACTCATTAAATTAGTGGAGAGGATATAGCGTGATTCGATCTGACTATCACCATATATGCGAAATATTTTGTCAAACTCAGGATCTTCTAGCTTAATAACTTCTCCACGCCAACTCTGAAAAGGTACGATGTGTCTTGCAAGATCATTAGGAAATACAAAGGTACGACTACGAAAATTTTTAGCAAACCGTGCCTCAAAAAATAAACCTCGAAATAAAATTGATTTACTGCGATAGTTTTCCGTCCCAAACTCATCTAGATGTCCACCCCTGCGCTTTTGAGCAATGATTTCCGCAAAAAAGATATCAGTATCGCCAATAGTGCCATAGACGCAATCTTCCTGTTCTAAATAATCGGGTTCCTGTAGTTCATCCCGCAGGATTTGACTACGAGTTAGTGCCATTATGGTTTGGCGTTTGTTTTCTAGCAGCAGATGTGCCGCATAACTAAGTTGACCCCGATCGCCAATAAAGTTAACAATGTTTTCAATAATATTGCGCTTAAAACCAATGCCATAGACTTGAATACAGCCACGACAAAAGATGACCCAAGCGCTGACAGGAATAACTAAACATAGTAGATAAAAAGCCAGAGAAACACTACTTCCTAGCCAGATAGATATCCCCCAACAAAAACACCAGGTAAAAACAAGACAAATGATACCTGCAATAAACATAGTTCTTAGGGTATATTTGCGACTACTTTCTAGGGCTTGGAGTTGTTCTAATAAGTTATCCTGGCAATATTGCTTAAACTGAGATAAGGTTTTTAACTTGATACTTGGTGTCGGGGTCGGTTGAGGCGTTGTTAATTCAACTTGAGTAGCAAGTGGCTGATAATTAGGATCGAGGTTGGCTAAAAAACTTTGTCCCCAAATTGCGGTAGTTGCTGTGTCACTAGCCGCTAATTGTTGACACAAGGCGATCGCCTGTTCTAACTGTTGATTATGCTGATAAGCCTTAATCAAACCCCGTTGAATGTTAAAGTACATTGGTTCAGCGGCAGGAACAATCTCCAGAAGCTGCTCAAAAGTGGCGATCGCTAACTCATACTGGCACTGATGTAATTGGCGATCGCCCTGAATGTAGAGGCGATCAATTTCTGCGACTGATAATGGTTGTTCCATCAAACGTTAAAGGTTCTAGTTACAAGTTTTGCCTGATTGATCAATTCAACAATTCACCGACATTAACATTGCCTCTTTCTTCGGTGGGAGTGACAAATAACTCTCTAGATTGATATCTCATATAGCTAGCAACAATATTACTGGGAAACATTTCTAAGGCGTTGTTGTATTCCGTAACCGCCGTATTGTAAAAACGTCTCGCAGCGGAAATTTGTTCTTCAGTTTCGTTAAGGGATGCTAATAATTGATTGACGTGTTGATCGGATTTCAAATCAGGATAATTTTCAATCAGCGCCACAACATTATTCATTGAACGTGAAATCTGATTTTCAAGAGTAAGTCTTTGTTCGGGACTTATTTCCCCCGACATAACCTGCGATCGCAATCTGGTAATTTCGGCTAAAGTCTTCTGTTCAAATTCTAGATGATGCTTGACTACCGCCACTAAATTAGGAATCAAGTCCCATCTTTTTTTTAATAGAACATCGACACTGGAAAAAGACTTGTTAACCTGATTTTTTAAGTAAACTAAGCCATTATAAATTCTGACTCCCACCAGAAATACAATGCAGCCTAACAGCAAGATAACAATTGCTACTGATAGCAAGGTATAAATAAAAGTCATCGCCATATAATTTAATTAGCTTTAAATAAGA
>JBCCDL010001031.1:0-1976 GCA_039030815.1 Cyanobacteria bacterium P01_A01_bin.83
GTCGGCACTGATATTGTACCAAGCCATGGGCATTTGGCTTTCTGACAATGTGTACTTAACTGTATCCATCAAGGAAATCCTGTTTAGTTTTTAATAATTTTAATCTTAAATTTATTTGGCGCTCGAATGATACGAAAGTATCAAATAAAAACTCAGATAAAAACCAAGAGTCCTGGTGGCAATGCTGCTACTGGGACTTATATATTTACTTTAAAGTTCAGATAGAGGAACACTTCGATAATTTCTATCATTAAGCAATATGTTAAAAATCAAAATTAGTTGAACAATAGACTAGCAGAATAAATAGAGCGATTGGCTTGAAGAGTGCGCCGAGGGCAATCCCACAGACAAGAATAAGCCTTAACTGCAATCAACGAAGTCACCGTTACACTGTCTTCTTAAGACAGTGTAACGGTGACTAGGACTTGGAATTAGGTCTAAAACACATGAAATAGCTTAGTAGCCGTGAGGAAGATATTGGTTGAGGTCAACTTGGTCTTGGATGTTAGTTTGAGTTGCATCCTGGTCAACTACGTTGTAGTCACCTACTGCTGCAGCTTCGTTAGTATTAATCTGTGCCGAAGTTTGAGCTTCAGGAGTGGTGTAACCGTAGCCTCCTAATTCTAATTGGTCTTGAATATTAGTTTGAATTGCGTCCTGCTGGATAAAGTTAGCATTGCCCACAGCAGCAGCGGAATTAGTATTATTTTGAATGCTGGTTGAAGAATCTTGGGCGAAAGCAGTTAAAGGAGCTAAAGCGATAACAGTAGTTAAAAGAGCTAAAGTAGATTTTTTCATGATTTTGTATCTATTTAGAATGAATAAGAGCGTGTTTTACTTACATTCTCTAGATACGACTGATTGATTTTTTTATGCAGATTTGCATTTTAGTTACTGACATATGCGCAGTACGTACCAAAAACTAGTGTTAGGGGTCGTTAGTCGTTAGTCGTTAGTCGTTAGTGGAGTCCCTACTATATGAGTCACAAAGCGCCTTTGTTACTTCCTACCAATCATAAATCAACGAGTGCGTAACATCAGTTAGGTAATTATAATTTTACTGCCTAGTAGACAAGCCATTGTAAATATAGAGGGAAAAATAACCATCATAGTCAAGAACGTTTATAGCTTAAACAGGATTGCTATCTTGTTCGTTACTATTTAATTCTGTCGTAAATTCGACTTGTTCATAAACTTCAGCAATTTTTCCTGTAAATTCCACGCTAGTTAATGCAAATTGGCTGTCTGTAAGCTCATAAAATTGCAATAACCATAACCCTGCTTCAGTACGACGAAAACATTCAATTCTGGCTTTTCTAGTATTAACCAACACATATTCTTGTAGACTTGGTAGTGATTGATAGTCCGCAAATTTATCCCCCCGATCAAAGGCTTCGGTAGAATCAGACAATACTTCAATGATTAGACAAGGAAACTTTTTATAGGTACTAGTGTCTCTATCTTTAGCTTCACAAGTCACCATTACGTCAGGATAGAAGAAACGACTTTTTGCTTCAATCTTGACTTTCATATCAGAAATAAATACTCGACAATCAGAATCTCTTAGATGACTGCGTAACAAAACAGCCAGATTGAGTGCAATCGTCACATGAGTATCAGTCGCGCCAGCCATAGCATAGACTTCGCCATCGATGTATTCGTGCTTAATTTCGCTATCTGCTTCTAGCTGAAGATATTCTTCTGGTGTTAGGCGAGAATCCTGTGTGGAGGCAATCATAATGTCATATTGTTCATAATGATCAATACTGCAATTTTAGAGTATTATCTTGAAAAATAGCGATCGCTGAACTAGAAGATAAACAGTAGATCGATAGTACTGAGTAAGATCATACAATTATTATAAAGGAAGCCTCCCGACTGAACATCTACGAAGCTTCCCCAAGTAAAAACCTGAGTTCAGTATAATAATGAGCAACATCCAAATTGAAACCGACCTCAAAGAAATTCTACAGGAA
>JBCCDL010001032.1:0-1975 GCA_039030815.1 Cyanobacteria bacterium P01_A01_bin.83
CACCATTAGCATTATTAAAAGCTTGAGCCGAAATTCGACTGTTGTTGGTTAAAGTCAAATTATCTTGAACCTGTAGTTGAATATTTCCTCCCTCAAGTGAAGCAGTATTTTCGACGGTGATTACTGCATTATTAAGTTTTAGAGAATTGGCATTGACAATTAGATTTCCAGGAGTGCCAGAACCTAGACTCCTTGAAGTAATTTGTCCTTGGTCGGCAATACTAAGATTTTTGGTATTTACGACAACATTTCCCGCATCTCCTGAGCTAAAAGTTTCAGAACCAAATCCACTTCTTAGGGAACCATCGCCTGAAGTTCCTTTAATATCTATTTCGTCGGTGTTTAAAATAATATTGCCACCATCACTCACGCCAAACGTTCCCGTGCTGATTCCGCCGCCACTTCTAAGTACTAATTTGTCAGTATTCAAATTAATATTACCGGCACTTCCTTGACCAAAAGTATTAGAAGAAATAAGACTAAAGGTAGCTTTTTCAGGATTATTCGAGCCATAAATTTCAATAGATTCCTGAGCATTTACTGAAATATCTCCCCCGTCGCCAGTACTAAAAAAGCTAGGAGCATTAGTAATAGTACTAGCATCTCGCAGCTCTAGTCTGTTGGTACTGATATTTACATTGCCAGCAGAACCATTACTAGTTGAGCCAACCTCGATGCTGCTTCCAGTAGCGATATCAGTGAAAAGATTTGAATTTAGAAATATCTCTGCTTCAGATGGAATGGGAAATATGTTTTGAAAATCATCTAACACTCTTAATGATGGTTTAGAACCTTCTAATCTAACTGCATCAGAAGTTTGAATAACAATATTACCGCTATCGCCAAATTTTTCTGTAAAATCATTAGAAGTTGCAAGAGTTCTGGTTTGTAACTTGGCACCATTTAAAAGCTCAAGTTTATTGCTGGTAATTTTTATATCAGCAGCATCACCCTGACCAAAGGTATCACTAATAATACTGCTGGAAAAAGGGACAAAGATGCCAATAGATGCTAATGAAAAATCTGATTTTTGATTAGTTGAATCACTGCCATTGATTTCCACTAAATCAGAGGCTTGGATCTCAATAGTTCCACCATCGATGCTGCCCAAAGTATTGGATATAATCCCTGAACCATCAAGAATCTGAAGATTTCTGCCTTGAATCTTAATGTCGCCGCCACCTTCGCCACTAGCGTCAACGGAAGCTAAACGATTAAATACTAAATCTTGAAATCGAGTTACGTTATCATAATTAGCCCGCCATCCTTTATTCACAGGCTCTAGAATCACTAAGCTATTTGCCGCCACGCTGCCTAATTCTATGTTTCCTGTAGGAGCGCTAGCGGCACCACCATCAAAAGTAATGTTCCCCCCAAACAAGGCAAAAGTTTTACCTGGAGAGGTACTCAGACCTACTTTTGTTTGATCTTGACCAGTAGGATCAAAAGGATTGGTCACAGAAGAATTAGCTCGATTAATTATTTCCCCAGGATTGCTGCCAAACTGCAAACCCAAGGGAACACTGACGGTTAATAATGGTTTGGCATTGCTTGCTTTAGCACTAAATTCTGTACCGTCTGTAAAAGTCAAACTTTCAGCAGTAGTGCCAACAAAGGAGCCACCAATATTTAAACTGGCATTTTCACCAAAGATAATACCGTTAGGATTGAGTAAGAAGAGATTAGCAGCACCATTGCTTTTAATTAAGCCATTGATCTCAGAGATGGAAGAACCTGTAACACGGCTAATAATATTTTTAATGGTTACGCCATTATCAAAATAAACTGAGCCATTGTTGGGTATAGAAAATTCCTGAAAGCTATGAAACAAGTTATTGCCCCGTTGCTCTCCTGCATCAACGGTAAAGTCACGGTTATTCTCAGTATTTACATCTGTTGAAAGTGTATTGTCTTCAATAACTTGAGCGGGAAGCGAATTACTAAATGCCAGGATGAACAGAAAAGTGAAATAAAA
>JBCCDL010001033.1:0-1972 GCA_039030815.1 Cyanobacteria bacterium P01_A01_bin.83
AACCCTTCAATTATTAGACCAATCTTTGAGAACTTGATAGCATTCACACGCAACTGTTTCTAGTGCTTGGCGGTCTAAAATTTTAATTTTCCCTCGATGATAGTCAATGATTCCCTCTCGCTGAATTTCTTTGGCAACCTCTGTAACTCCAGTACGACGTACTCCCAACATCTGCGAAAGTAATTGCTGAGTCATTGATAGTATTTCTCCATCGTTGCGGTCATCGAGCATTAATAACCAACGAGCAGTTCGCTGTTTAACAGTATGATGATTGTTACAAGCAGCACATTGACTCACTTGATTAAAAAGTTTTAAGGCATATTGCAACAGCGTGTTTTGTAGCACTGGATTTCGAGTACATTCTGTTCTTAATACTTGAGCATCGATTCGCATTGCCGTTCCTGTTGCCTGAACCAAAGTACGGTTGTTCAGTACCCCATTTCCTAAAAATTGCATCGTCCCCACCATTCCCTCTTTACCAATTAAGCCGATTTCTGTAGTCGAACCATCTTGCAGTTCAGAAATTAAAGATACGACTCCCTGAGTGGGAAAATATAATGATTCAATTTTTTGATTGGGTTCTAGCAGAATTTCGTTTAAGGATAGTTGAACAGGGGCTAAATAATGACTGAAACTTTGGTAATTGCTCTCTGGTAATGAGGAAAGTAGGTGATTATTTTTGGGGTTATTCAATATGGAGGAAACTTAGTTTTCCTACTTATAATAGTGATTATAAGTAGTATTACACTCTATAGATCTAAACGGAATATCTATTATTGAATATTTACTTGTTTGAATACATCTATTGATCTGTAGTCCAAATATTTTCGACACATTATTCTTCTTTTTATTACTAATTGAAGACATAATCATTAATTGTTTCTAATTAAGTAGCGATCGCATTCAATAATAATTTGGTTGGCTAATGTCATTATATCGAAAGGTTTGACAATCACTTTTATATCTTCAGTAATTCGAGCTTTAATTATTTTCTCCATTCTTGTCATGGCAGTCATAAAAATAATAGGGATATTACAAGTATTTGGATGGGATTTAAGTAACTTGTAGATATCTAATCCATTTAATTTAGGCATGACTACATCTAGGAAAATTACACCTGGTTGTTGTAATTTTGCTATTTTTAATCCTTCTGCTCCATCTGAAGCAGTCAAGATTATCCAATTAGTATCATGTTGTAAAACAAATTCAACTAGGGTGTTAAAATCAGGATCGTCATCGATAACTAATAAACTTGTAGCGATCATGATTATTTAGTTTGTCCGAAAAATATATTATTCAAATCTTATTTTTAATTTTTCATAGTTTTAAAATTGTGTCTGTACTCTTGCGGACATAGTGCTTTTTTTATCAAGGTAAAAATTATATTTAGGGAAAATAATTTATGACAAATAAATCAATAAGAATTATATCTTCTTCAGTCAAGCAGTAGATTAATTTGTTAGACTATTGAGTAAGTTTGAAAAATCTTCAAAATTAAATCCTTATTACCCATTTCAAGTAAAATTTTAGCTCGCCTCTTGACTTGCATATTCTAAAAGATTTATCTAGTAATAGCTTGATATTTTTAAATTGATGTATTTGCATAAATCTTAATGTTATTGGCGAGCTTTCAGGAAGATTTTCAATTAATCGGAGCAATAATCTTAATGCCAAAACCTAAAAAAACAGCTTTAGTTTACTGTGAAAATCAATTTGGTCTAATGGACGGTAAAACTGCATCAGGATTAGTTAGACACTCGGAAACTTATAAGATTGTGGGGGTAATTGATAGTTCTTTAGCGGGCAAAGATGCAGGAGAAGAATTAGATAATCAGAAAAACAATATTCCTATTTTTGCTAATCTACGATCGGCATTAGCTAACTTATCAGACATTCCTCATTGCTACATCTATGGCAAAGCACCCTTAGATGCGACCTTATCCATTGCCGAAAGAGCCTTAATCTTGGAAGC
>JBCCDL010001034.1:0-1953 GCA_039030815.1 Cyanobacteria bacterium P01_A01_bin.83
CATGCCAAAGATACAGGCTCCTTATTATGGAAATTGCTATCCCAAGCCTGGAACACTAAAGTTACTAAGGGCAATCTTCGCAGTGTAGTTAGCAGACAAGTAAAGTCTCTAAATAAAATTGAGGAGACTCAGATATTACAGCCAAGTAATGTAATGTGTGCTGCCGAGGAGTTGACTTTTATCGGTCGACAACAGGCGATCGCCAATTTACAGGATTTGGCTACTCGTCATAAAATCATTGTGATCCAGGGGGAAGGGGGGATTGGCAAAACTACTTTAGCACAGCATTTTCTGGCACAACATTTCGATTTAACTCTTGAAGTTTTAATGGCAAAAGAGACGGCTAATATTGTTTCCGTTGCGGCAGTGGTGGAGGAATGGTTACATCGAGATTTGAATGAAGATGCAGGCAAAGAATTTGGTGTAACTCTTTCAAGGTTTAAAAGATGCCTGGAACAACGTCGAGTAGGCATCTTGATTGATAATTTGGAACCTGCTTTGGGTCATGATGGGAGATTGATTACTGCTCATCGTGACTATCTGGAACTGTTACGGATCTTGGCAGATGCTAAGGTATTGTCAACTACTATTATTACCAGTCGCGATCGCTTTTGTGAACCAGATATCAGTCTGGAACATTATCGTCTATCTGGTTTAGAACAAGAGTCGTGGTTACGCTATTTTAGGGGGCATCAGATTGAGAATGATCACTCAGTTGCTCAACTGCATCAAACCTATGGTGGTAATGCTAAAGCGATGACCATATTGTGCAGCATCATCCAAGAAGACTATGAGAAAAATGTTGAACTGTATTGGCAGGAAAACCGTCACGATCCGCTAATAGAAATAGATCTGAAAAATTTGGTAGCAAGTCAATTTGACCGCCTACAGCAGCTAGATCCCCAGGCTTACAGATTACTCTGCCGTCTAGGTTGCTATCGCTATCAGGAGTTGCCCACACTTTCTTTACCAGGATTACTATGTCTGCTATGGGATATCCCAACTAGACCAAGACAGGTTATTAAATCGCTGCGGAATCGATCGCTGTTGGAATATACTCCCAACCAAGGTAAATCAAATGGCGAACCTCAATATTGGCTACACCCCATCATTCAAGCCGAAGCTAGATTAAGATTACAAACATTAACTATCGAATGGCAACAGGCACATCGCCAGATTGCTGATTTCTTGACCGAAAGTGTGACTCGCATTAGCAATATTCAAGACGGCTTAACCGCCCTGGAAGCTTATTATCACTATGTCGCCATTGCCGACTATGATGCAGCGGCTAAAGTTATTCTGAAAAGTCGCTCAAACCAATGGGGACAGTTTTTAACTTTAGGTACTACTCTCTATCGCCTGGGTATTATTCAGCCCTTAACCGTAGCCATCCATCAAATTATCGACCGTATTAAATATGATCGTCACCGCAGTGAATTAAATAATATTCTGGCAGATCTATATTGGACAACAGGTAAAGTTCATCGAGCGATCGCTTTTGCTCAACAAACTATTGCTACTAGTCAAAAATGCTGGCAGTCAATTCCCCGCCAGAGAGAAAATCGCCATGATTTATATTATTGGCGGATGTTAGAAGTTGATTCTTTACTGAGTTTGGGACTATACAATCTTGACCTGTGGGAACTCGATACAGCCGCAGCCATGTTTCAACAGGTAATTGAGCTGTCATACAATACGAAACATCATCCTTGGTCAGAAAAAGCTAGTTTAGGTTTAGCATTAGTCAATTCCCACTCTTTACCATCAGGCTCACCTAATCCTACCGTCTCCCAGTTATATCGTTTAATTATTGACCTGGAAGATCCCATATATAACACAGGGCGCTTTGCCTATTTTATGCAGCTTTTAGGACAAATATTTTATAACTATCGCCAACTGACTCCTGCCAAAAAAATCTGGAATAGAGCGATCGCTTTTGCTCGATCTAGTCAC
>JBCCDL010001035.1:0-1949 GCA_039030815.1 Cyanobacteria bacterium P01_A01_bin.83
AATGATGGCGAATTTGGAGATTAAAAAATAATTTTTTATCATGTCAGAAAGAATATTACCTCCTAGACCTCGGGGAAATCTTATTCTAGAAAGTCTAATTGAATATAATTAAAATCCCCTGACTTTCTCTGTAAACTGCCTTTGCGAATATGGCGATGTTGTAATGTTTCGCAATTTTTAAGAAAAAATAAAATATTAATAATAAGTGAATACATTAATGTCGGACAAACAGTAAGCTTAACTTTGGCATAGCTAAGAATATTTTGTAAAATTCTTATTCAAATCGAAAGTTTCTTGACTTTAAAGCTCAACTAGTTAATCAAGCAAATTATTTAATTAGTGAAATAATCCAAGCTAAGACAATAGTAATTAAGATAAATATTTCTAAAACATTAATAAAACTAAGAGATGATAGCCATTGCTTAATAGTTTTTGTCTTACACTGAGAACGCCAATCAGAAATATGTTTGCCCCATAAAGTAGGACTATCCTTACTGCGGAATCGCCAATTGCTCATCGATAAGATTAAGGGTATACCTCCAACTTTAATACTCATTAACAAATGAAGTGCGATACACGTTGCTAAGATTAGCCAAGAAATAAGATGAGCATAGTACCAAGGATAATCGAGTTTTCCTTGAGGCAGCCACTTTTCATCCATCATCTTGCCAGAAAAAACAGCAAAAGTGAGTGCTAAAATATTCAAAGTATTAGTTAAGCGATGCAGAGTATACCACCAAATTGGTTTCCTAAATTGAATTAATTTATTGAAAGAATCTGACTGAATTAGTTTTCGTTGACCTTTATGAAAGGCGTAGAGAACAAAAATAGGAAAAATTAATAATGTCCATAATCCAAATGTTCCATGAATACCTTCTATTTCGGTAAATTTAGGTAACGGAATTCTACCCCAACGTCCGTCATAAGTATCGTAAGTCCAAAAAGCAGTAATCATGGCTGCAACTGCAAATAATCCAGTTAAACCGTGAAGAATACGCAATAAAAGTGGTTGATAGGGCTGAGAAAATTTTGGTGACATAAAAAGAGATTGAGCGACTAAGAGCAGAATTAGAATATCAACAAAGAAACGCGATACGCGGAGGGAGCGTCGCCCTTCGGGCTATCGCTATACTTTATTAGTTAAAGAAGGAGCAATTTCTCAAGACCAATACGATATCGAAGATACCAAATTTTTTCATGGAAACTGCCCTCTGACTTCTAAGTCGGGCAGTCGGCAGGGAACCCGTGGCAGTGGGAAAAACTACTAATACTTAGGTAATTGGTGGTGTTAGCGAAGCGTGTCCGTAGGACATAGCAATTGTTCCATTCTAAATTCTACATTCTGGCTACCTTTTTTGTAAAAACCTCAAAATTTCAATATCCTTTCCCGTAATTTTGCTACCACAGCTTTTTCTTCAGTAGATAAACTATCATCAAACAAAAGCTGATATACCAACGGCAATCCTAAATCTAACTGTTCCAAAAGTTCTCCTTGAGCAAATATATAGTCTGGTTCTCCTTCTAAAATTAACCTGCCGTTATCCATGACAAATATCCAATCAGCCCAACGATAAACTAAGTCTAAATCGTGAGTAGACATTAATAATGTAGTGCCGTTGTGATGAATTTTTTCTAGGGTTTGGATTAATTGACGAGTATGTTTAATATCCAAGTATGCAGTCGGTTCGTCTAATAACAATAATTTGGGTCGGAGTACCATCACGTCGGCAATGGAAACCCGTTTTTTCTGACCTAAACTAAGGTGATGTACTGGTCTTCTGGCTAGTTCTTTTAATCTTAATTCCTGCAATATTGATTCAACTCGGGCTTGAATTTCTGCTTCTGGTAAATTCAAATTACACAAGCCGTAAGAAATATCTTCTTCAATTGTAGAGGCAACCAACTGCTGTTCGGGGTCTTGAAATATCAATCCTACTTCTTGACGTAAA
>JBCCDL010001036.1:0-1949 GCA_039030815.1 Cyanobacteria bacterium P01_A01_bin.83
GGAACTTGCCTCTATAGACGCAGAGTCGTCAACCTCTGTCTCGTGCACAAAGGACTTGTCCGCATGTAGCATGAGAAAAGTTGGGGCGAAGAAGCGTCAGAAACTCATTCCAAGCGATAGCTTGGTGTGAGTAGTTCATTATCTACCAACCACTAACCACTAACCACTAACCACATATTATTGACCATCAACACCATGACAAATCTCAGCGTCAATCTGAATAAAGTGGCACTTATTAGAAATACCCGCAATATTGGTATTCCCAGCATTACTAAAATGGCACAAATTTGTATTAATGCTGGTGCTAAGGGAATTACAGTTCATCCTCGACCTGACCAAAGACATATTAGACCAGGAGATGTTTATGACTTGGTGGATGTTGTTACCTCTGTGGAATTCAATATTGAGGGCAATCCTTTAGAAACATCTTTTATGGATATTGTGCGTCGAGTGAAGCCAACTCAATGCACTTTAGTTCCTGATACTCCCGATACCTTTACTTCCGATAGTGGCTGGGATCTAACCCAAGATCAAGAACGGTTGATTCCTATTATTAAGGAGTTACATAGTCTTGGTAGTCGCGTTAGCTTGTTTATGGATGCCGACACAGAACAAATTAGTCTAGTTCCTGATACAGGTGCTGAACGGATCGAGCTTTATACCGAACCCTACGCCACGGCATATCGAGAAAATAAAGATTTATTAGCTACCTGGCAAAAATTTGCTGATGCTGCCCAGAAAGCTCAAGAATTAGGATTAGGAGTTAATGCAGGACACGACCTTAATTTAGATAATCTACCCAAATTCTGTGAAATTCCTGGCATTTTAGAGGTTTCTATTGGTCATGCTTTGACTGCCGAAGCTTTGGAGATGGGTTTTGCCCAGACTGTGCAAGAATATCTCAAAATATTGTTAAAATCTCGCTGAAAAAATGTAATTCTAATTCTCAGACATAATAAAAAACTTAATGATGCTCTAGGCTTCAAACTACGATCAACACTTAAGTTGAAAACTAACCCAGAAATATTTTCTTCTTTAGAGCTATCATCGAAAATGTGCGTTTGGAGACTGCTAGCTTCAGATATGACAAAGGACTTGTCCGCATGTAGGAAAAACGCACCAGTAACAAAACGGAACGAAGTGACTCCTTGCAGTAGATAGCTGGGCTTTACAAAATAGTTGATTCGCTATAGTATTGCTCTGATAGCGAAATCAGTAGTTATGTACGCCACCCAAAAGAACCAACTCAGAAGACTTAGCAAGCAGGAATTTGATGCCCTGACTGCGCTGACGCGTTTGAGTAAAAACCTTTTCAATGTGGCATTGTACGAATCTCGACAGTATTTCTTTGAGTCGCGAAAACGTCTGAGCTACGAATCTAACTACCATCTGTGCAAGTCCAACGAGAACTATCGGTTGCTTAATACCGATATCGCTCAACAAACGATGAAGGTAGTAGATAGAAGCATGAGATCTTTCCTGGGATTGCTTAAAGCAATATCCATTGGACGCTGTCAACAGAAACCACAACTGCCTGGATATTTGCCAAAAGAAGGATACTTCCCTCTGATTATTCCTCGAATTAGACTCAAGGATGGATGCTTTGCTGTACCCATGTCTGGCAAGTTTAAAAAGAAATATGGCGAGGTAAAAATTCAACTGCCAGAAAGACTTAAAGCTAGAAAAATTAAGGAGGTACGAAGCAGCGCGTACGCGCAGATCGTCGTCTGCGACGACTAGGACGCATTCGCGTCCGCTCCAAAGTACTCTGCTCGATGGTTTGAGATTGAGTACATTTATGAAGACAAAAAAGTAAAAACATCTGTAGATTCCAATAAGGCTATTGCTTTAGACTTGGGAGTTGATAATCTGTGCGCCTGTATTGATACTGATGGGCATCAATTTTTGATTGATGGGAAAAAACTTAAAAGCATTAATCAGTGGTACAA
>JBCCDL010001037.1:0-1943 GCA_039030815.1 Cyanobacteria bacterium P01_A01_bin.83
GCCAACTGCCGTAGTAGTTAAAGCACCAGTAATCTGACCTGCTTTAAATACGCCGCCTTTGTGATTACGTGTCGCTAGTTCGCCGTATCTCCATGCCCTAAATTTAGTAGTCGCACCAAAGGTAACATTATCGCCAAATCCTGCGGCAAATTTATCGACGGTATTCAGTACGCTATATAAATCTTCGCCATAGGGGTCGGTATAAATTAAAGGCGAGTTACCGACATAGCGATAGAGATTGCTATCTCCCGCAGCAAAACCAATGGGGTCAGTGGAGATAAATAAGCCAGTATCTGAGTCATAATATCTAGCACGGTAATAGTAATTACCAGTCTCAGAATCAAACTCTCTTCCTGTATAGCCAAACCCATCAATTAATTGTTACTGTTGGGTTTCATCCTTCAACCCAACCTACGAGATCGGCGATCGCGCTATTTCCCCAATTGTGGGTGTTATGAGGCTCTTTTCATACAGTTTTAAATATATCTTACTACTACAACTAAAATAATCAAGCTCAATTAAATTCTATGCTTTATATTTTTGATATGACCAATTTTGTTTTATTTCATATTTGTAAGTATAAATAAAAGCAGGTAATTTTAAATAGTATATAGCAGGAAATACTTCTATAAGTATCCAGTTAAATATAGCTCTTTTATCCTTTGAACCAGGACAAATAGCGGCACCTAATATACAACTGTCGATACTGTCAAGAACTAGCTCTATTAGGTTTAAACTATTATTTGTTATTTCTATCATATTTTGATAAACCATTATAGCCTCTCCTATTACTCCTGGGTATCTCTCTATTTCTATCTGGCAATTTAAAATATCTTGATCAAAAATCTTGGAAGTTTTCCATTGTTCCAACTTCTCTAAAATAAATTTAAGTTGAGATGTATCATATTTATCTAGACAATAAACGTCTATTGTTGGTTTACAAGCAAGACATAAAACCCAATTTAAATATATTATACGAGAATGAAATACTTCACTGTTTTGAGCGTCATTTAACAGTTGAACTAAATTGTAGATATCTTGCTCAAATGTTCCAGTTGTAATATTTTGTGTTTCAGAAAAATCGTTATCATATAATTCCAAATATGACTTATTCCAAAGCTTGATAAGATATTGCTCTATTTTAGATGAGGCATCAAACCAACTAGGTAGATGAAAATTTTCAAACATTATTGTAGAAATTCTATTTTATGGCTAACATTTATTTCGATACCTGGAAATCTTTCTTTAAACTGACTTTTTACACTAATGCAACTTTCGCACATACTCATTTCTGTAAAAATATCTAAAGTACCTTTTTGTTGTGATTTTGGTAACTTATCCAGTTGATGTCCAAAATAATCAAACAACTTAAATTCTGAATCAGTATCCATTACTCTACCAGTTCTATTATCAATAGTAGGTTCAAATAATCCTCCTTGTGACTTGGGGATAGGTTTTTTAGGCAAAGGACCTTTAGCTCTGCTACTTGCTTCTTGTAAAAGTACAGTACCGTCTTTAAACTCTAATCTACCCGCTGCTACATTTCCTTTTCTTAATGGCTTTTTAATTACAGTATCACGCAGTTGTTGTGCTTTCACTGCTAGTTCCGTATGAATACCTTCACGACCTACAGGAACATTTTGAAGATTATAACCTCCATGTGAAGCATTAGCATCAGGGAACAAAGCCCCAGCATCTTTAGTATTTTTACTCCCACCCAAAGCATCTAGAACTTGTCCTTGAAAACGACGGTTAGACAAGTTATTTAATGCACTAAACGTATTATCAGCCAAATTCTTAACATGAGGAGCAGCAGCCTTAATTCCCACTTCGGCAACCTCACCCAAAGCACCAGCAGCAGCACCAGTAATCGCTTGCTGAGCGCCACCTTCAAAGACATCACACTTGCCTTCAAGAGCATTACGACCCAGCGTCAAACTGCC
>JBCCDL010001038.1:0-1941 GCA_039030815.1 Cyanobacteria bacterium P01_A01_bin.83
AAAAATTCATCTCAAGCACCACGAGTTTCAAGATACATCAAGCTTTGTTGCAGGGCATAAAAGCCTAGTAGAATATATTATCGTAACCATTACCGACCTGTTACCAATTTTTATCTTGGGATATGATATTAATCAGTTGTTAGCTTGGACTTTGATTGGTAATGCCTACAATTTAGAAGGACATAGTTCATTATCGCTCTTTTTTATCCCCTCAGATTTTCACGATCTTCATCACACTTGTTTTAGGGGCAACTATGGCATCCAAGGATTCTGGGATCGAGTATTTAAGACTCTCAATCCTCCTCATAAAAAGACAGGAATTGTTTTTCCGACAGCTTCTTTAGAAAAGATAGTCTTCAGGTCGCCAGTTAAAGATGTGGCTTAAAAATATACTAGATACTAAGTAATATTAGAAATCTGACCCTGAAGGTTTTCAAAGTTATCTAGAAATACAATCTTAAAATGGGTAAATTTGAGCCTGCATTTTCAGGGCAGATTAATTTCTACGTGAATGCAGTCGACGACTTGCTTAAGCATAAAGACGATCAACCTACGATTGGTATGGTTCTAGTAAATCAAAGGAATGCCTCTCCCCCCAATTGTTAGAGAAAAAATATTCCACAATTTTTCACCATACAGTAATCGAGGAACAGAAATAATGAACGAATATACTATTACTCAACTTACAGATAACGATATTGATGATACTGATGCCCAAGTCTCTAGTGGAAATGCTGTTTGGAGTGCTAACGATGGTAACGATAACGAGATATTCTTTTATGACGGCACTACCACCAGCCAGATAACAGATAATGAAGTCTTCGATAACATACCCCAAATTTCTGGTACTAATTTAGTTTGGCAGAGAATGGAAAGATCTTCACTTGCCATTTTTGATGATAGCCAAATAATTTTTTATGACGGCACCAACAGTAATTTAATTGCGAACGTTGCAGGTAGTGGGATGCCCACTTTTTCTGGAAATAACGTGGTCTGGGGGGAAGATTTTACTATTGGAGGATCAGTGTTTCTCTATGATGGAGTAAATACGTCGGAGCTGTCTAATTCAGGTACATTTGTTCCAGTTAATTCTAATTCGGTTTCAGGAGACAACATTGTTTGGTCGAACGGAATAAATCAAGAGTTTAGTGATATCTTCCTTTATGATGGTACAACCACGACTCAGATTACTGATAATAATTTAAGAAATATACTACCTAGCGTTTCGGGGAATAATATTGCCTGGACTGGGACAAACGGTTTTACTGAAAATGATACTGGAACAAATGCTTTTAAGGCGAATGAAACTGGAGAAATCTTTTTTTACAATGGTACAGAAACCATTCAATTAACCGATGACGATATAGAGGATAAAGTTATTGGAGTTTCAGGAAATAACGTTATCTGGTTTAGTGGCGATTCGGCTCTATTGCCAGGCTTATTGCCATCATCAGAATTATTTCTTTATGATGGCACTGAGACGATCAAATTAACCCGTGACGATACAGAGAGTTTTGCAGGAAGCTCTATTTCAGGAAATAATGTAGTCTGGTCAGAAAGCGATGGCAACGATACGGAGATATTCCTTTACGACGGAAATACCAAAACTCAAATCACTGATAATGATGTAGAGGATATCGCTCCTAATATCGATGGCAATAGTATTGTTTGGGAAAGTAATGATGGCAATGATACGGAAATATTTTTGGCTACTCTCGAAACAATGACTGGGGATGAAAATGAGGACTCTTCTACCGTATATCGTTTCCTAAATAATAATACGGGAGTTCATTTCTATAGTGCCAACGAAGCAGAAAAGAATGCAGTTGAGGATTTGGCTAACTTTAGCTTTGAAGGTGCTTCCTACAGTAGTGCAGATCCCCTTGGTGCAGAAGAAACTGTACCAGTATATCGATTTTTGAATGAGGATACGGGAGTTCA
>JBCCDL010001039.1:0-1939 GCA_039030815.1 Cyanobacteria bacterium P01_A01_bin.83
AAATCGTCGTTTGCGATCGCTTACTCGCCAGTTTGAACCGATTCGAGAACAGATCCAAAGTATGTACGACCAGCTTGCAGTCAGCTCTATTGGTAGTTCATCAGAGGAGAATGATTTTGATGCCTTAGAAATGGATCGTTATACAGAGCTTCACAGTAGTTTGCAATCTTTTCAGGAGTTAATGTTGCAGATCCAGGAAACTCGGACTGATATTGATTTTATCGACCGTGAGTTATTTGAAAATCTCGAACACACTGAGAAAAGCTTAGACACTCTATATTCTAAAGTTACTGATTCTCGTCTGGTTGCTTTCGATGTCTTGGCTAAACGATTTATTCCTCAAATCCGAGGTCTAAGCCAGCGTTTTGATAAGCCCGTTAATTTGGAGATTGAAGGCAAAAATACTCTGGTCGACCAGATCCTACTCGAACAGTTGCAAACTCCCTTAACCCATTTGCTCAATAATGCTTTCGATCACGGCATTGAGTCTAAGTATGAGCGGATCGCGGCGAGTAAACCCGAAACAGCAACTATTACCCTCCAGGCACAGTTAAAAAATAATCAGCTAGTTATCAAAATTAAAGATGATGGTGGCGGTATTAATCCCGAGAAAGTGTATCGTCGAGCTGTAGAAAGAGGAATTTGTCCTCCAGAAAAATCAATCACAGAGTTTCAACCTGAAGAAATTGTTAACTGGATTTTTGAGCCAGACTTCTCCACTGCGGCTGAGGTGAGCGATATTTCTGGTCGCGGCATGGGACTGGATATTGTACTTAACTTGATTCGCCAACTGCGGGGGCAGCTCAACGTTACTACTGATGTTGGTTTAGGGTCGACTTTTACCATTACTTTGCCCTTAAACTTAAGCTTGCAATCTCTGATGTTGGTCAAATTACAAGATGAGTTAATCGCTATCCCCCATACCAGCATCTTGGAGATTTTACCCTATCAAGAACTCTACTTTGTTAATCGAGCTAAAGACTCGATCAACTGGCACAATCAAGTAATTCCTTTAGCGGCAGCCACCAATTTATTTCCTCGTCCGCGAAAACCATTGAATTTGACTCAGGGTGGAGTTGCAATAGTTTTAGAAACTGCTTTTGAACCTTTAGCAATTTTGGTTGATGCTATTGCTGGGGAAGAAAAATTAATTATTAAGCCTTTTGATGAAACTGTGCCTGTCCCTACCTACGTTGCTGGCTGTACGGTGCTGGGAACAGGAGAAGTAATTCCCGTAATTTTATCCCAAGGTATTACTAAAGAAGATGTTTCAGCAGTGTCGGTTAAAAATAGAACCATGACAATTACTCAGACAGTTTCTACGGTGCTGATTGCTGAAGATTCTGTTGCTACCAGGAGAATGCTCGACAAAGTATTAACCGCAGCAGGTTACCAGGTACTTGTCTGCCGTGATGGACAGGAAGCTTGGTCACAGATCCAACAATACCCAAAACGAATTGATTTAATTCTTTCTGATATAGAAATGCCAAAACTCAATGGTTTTGAGCTGTTGAAAAAAGTTCGTGCTTTACCTGCTTTTGAGAAAACACCAATTGTCATGGCAACTTCCCGTATAAGCGATCGCCATAAACAGGAGGCTAAACGTTTAGGAGCTACAGATTACCTAGGCAAACCAGTCCAACCGCAACAATTGATTGATACTGTAGCCGCATTGTTAGGCAAAAATTAATCTTATCGCCTAACAAAACTACAAAAACAAATAACAAGTATTTTGGCTATTGAGTGATTAATAATGTGTTCCTGATTTACGATGATGCACTGCCGTCACTCCTTCAGGCTGCAATACCTTACCTTGCTTGGCGACAGCATAGATCAACCAGTGATCGCCACATTCCATCCGATTAGCTACCTGACATTCGACATATGCCAAAGCATCACTTAAAATTGGCGAACCGTTTTCTGCTTCTTCTGTTGCTAC
>JBCCDL010001040.1:0-1936 GCA_039030815.1 Cyanobacteria bacterium P01_A01_bin.83
ACCCATTGAACCGACCAGAACAATATGTTCTACTCCTGCTTGTTTGGCAGCATCAATTTGGTTTACCTGACCGTGATAATCTACCTTTTCTGGCATACCTTCTGGGTTGTAAGCAAATTCTGGCGGTTTTCCCTCCGAAGGCGGCGCAACCATTTTGGGTACTGCACTGGTCAAAATAACCAAGGCATCACAGCCTTTTAGTGCAGAGTCTATTTGAGATTTATTGGTAATATCGCCAATAATAAAATTTTCAGTTGAACCAAAAAGTTCAGTAACCTTTTGATGCGATCGCGCAAAACCAATTACCTCAAATTCTTCTGGATTATTTTGCAGTTTTTGAAAAACTAAAGAACCAGTTCTACCTGTTGCTCCAGTAACTAATATTTTTTTCATAATTTCTCTGGTGAAATCTAATTTTTAAAGTATCATTATATCTATAAACAATTTTAGGCAAAGAGTCAAAATAGTTGCCCAAAGCGATCGCATTTTAAAAATAAATCAAGGTATTTTTTAATAACTATTTTTGTTTAAGTTTATCTAGGAATATTATTTGATTTTCTCAATGAAGAATTGCTTTAGTTTCGATGACGGATTTAAATACTCCTGGCGAGATCACTATTATCCACATTGCCACAAGAAGGTAACTTGCTTTTTATGTTCAGGACATTGTAAAAAATAACCAGTACCGACATCACCCCATAGATATGGGATATTATCATCGGAAGCAAACTCAAAAATTAATTGATCCATAGAGCGATCGCATATAGGACAATTAGGATATTCAGGATCTTGTACCCAGTGTGGATGTCCTGCTAACTTATCTTTGCCAGTAGGCAACATTCCCGTATCATCTATTACTTGATGAACAATATCGCATCTTTGCATAAGTAAATGCCATTCCCTATATTCTGGATTGTAGATATTGGGATTACTAAAATCTTCTAATTCTGTTTTTTCTGGATCACTTGTAGATAAAAGAAATTTTAATTCCTCATCATTTATAGTTGCTCCAAGCAACTCCGCATCATGCCAATCTGGATAATCAACTGTTTCTTTCCAGTTAACTATAATTTTGGTAGGAAATTGTCCATTGCTATCTTTAAGCATAGAATCGCCACTCCAATTATCCTGAAAATGTGGAAGTTCATATTCTAATGCTTCACCTTGAGGCTGAATAATTCTCAATAGATATGACTTTGAAAATGGTTGCCAATCATCGCAATCAACACAATAGAAAAACTGCAAAAGTCCTTCGCCAAACTTCCCCTTAATGCTATTAGGAACTTGTTCTAAATTTAGCTGAAAAAAGAAACGCATTAAATTATTACAGCAACCACAAACAGGAAAAGATTCACTTGCACTAAGCCAAGGTTTTCCTGCAAATTTGGAAGTTGTAAAATCACCATCTTGTCTGACGGTAATAGGAAACCAAGCTTTTCTTTTAAGAGGGTTTAGTTTTGTATTAATAAGTTCTAGTGCAGGATTACTATGAAGACTACCATCAGGCATAATTGTCCAGTTCAAAATTGCCTGACTTAAGCTATCGCGGTCTATTTTTGCTCCTGTAAGATTAGCTTGACTGAGATTAGCATGCTCGAAGTTCACGTTATTAAGATCGGTGTTAGTTAAATCAGCACCTCGTAAATCAGCTTCACCAAGGTTAGCATTAGTTAGGTTCGCACCTTGTAAACTAGCATCATTTAAGTAAGCTTTTCTTAAATCTGCTTGGGTAAGATTAGCACGCTCTAAATTTGCTCTCTTTAAAAATACAGGGTAAAGAACTTCTTGCAATTGTTGAGACATTTGAGACATTTGTTCCATTGTTTGAGCTGCAATTTCAGGAGGCAAATATTCTAAGGATTTAGATAGATTAGACTCCATAATTTCTATTAGGTGAGAATAATCTATATTTTCCGCTACACAAAAATTAGTTTGA
>JBCCDL010001041.1:0-1932 GCA_039030815.1 Cyanobacteria bacterium P01_A01_bin.83
AGAATATCAATATTAAAGCTATGGGTATCATTAAAAATGTATAAGGCAATAAACATAGTTGAACGTTAATTACTTTGGGAATTTTTAGCCAACATAAGCGCCAAATTTATCTAAAACTAACTGCATCTCGTTCTATTTGAGGCTTAACTAAGTTGCAAAAAACAACAAAGATAGCAGGATAAACCAGGCAACCATAGAAAAGACTAATTATTATTTCAAAATCCCTCTCTAATATACTTTCTGGAAACAGATTCCAAGAAATAAAAATAAGTAAATCAAGAACGAAGATAAAATAAAAATTCTGTTTGTATACTGCGAAGCTACTGCGGAAAATTTCAGCATAACTTAGACGACGTTGCTTAATAACTTTTAGCATTTCTCAATTACGATAAGTTCAAGGAGCTTTGATCGTAAATCAAGTTGCAGTAAGTATATATGATCGCGATCGCTTTATAGTATTCGCACAAGAATTTAAGTGATTTATTTGAATACTTTGATGCCTAAAACCTGGGTTTGTCTAGATTTAATTAGAGAAAATACAAGCAAATTAAACTTTATAGTCAAGCACTTAGCATTAATTTTGACAACTTGCTTTTCTTATCATGGGATATTAAAACTAGCTTTAGCAGCATATTATAATTTGTTAATTCTTGATCGGCTATTCGTTATTCATTTTCTATATACAGGCTAAGATATAATTTTTATTAGTCATATATTTATTACCATCGATTTGACTTAAAAGTATTTTTACAGAGGTTAGATCAGTGATTGTAGAGTTATCCTTGACTAGTTTAATAATTTTCAATCAAACTCAACCTAAATCATGACTAAAAGCTTTTTAAAGCAATGGATACTTGCTAATTTGTGGTGGAGCATATTAGCAACTTTATTACTTTTTATTGGATTAGCAATGATAGGTAGCTGGACTGCTGCAATAGCCTTATGTATTCATATTTTTTTATTTAAGTATAGAGCTCCTATAATATTGAGAAAAAACTGCTTAGAATATAAATTTTCAGATAATTTTATTAGTGCTGGTTCTTTTTTCATTATTATAATAGGCTTACTTGGCTATAGTATAAATTCGGGATTTTTTATAGGAATATTAAGTGGGCTTATATATGGATGGGTTACAGGAAAAAGAGTGATTAAAAAATCAAAACGGCAACTTACATAAATAACTGAAACCTCTATATTATTGACATTTATAAGTAAATACTACTTCATCTTAATACCTAATACTTGAGTATGCGCGCCTCTAGCTTGAGTAACGCCGATAGTTCTCTCTGATGCTTCGATCATCGGGCGACGGAGACTTACCACGATAAATTGTGCTAACTGGGCTTGTTTTTTTACCATCCGCGAAAGTTTTTCCACATTAGCACCATCGAGGAACATGTCTACCTCATCAAAGGCATAGAAGGGGGAAGGACGATATTTTTGTAGAGAGAAGATAAAGCCGAGGGCGGTTAAGGATTTTTCCCCTCCTGACATTGAGCTTAGTTTTTGCACAGGCTTACCTTTGGGATGGGCAATGAGATTTAAACCACCGTTGAAAGGATCGTTTTCATCTTCTAGTTGCAGGTGTCCATCGCCATCAGAGAGTTCGGCATATATTTTCTGGAAGTTTTCGTTTACCGCATCATAAGATTCTTTAAAAGCCCGTAAACGCAGAGTGGTGAATTTTTCGACTCTAAGTAATAATTCGGTTCTTTCTGCCTCAATGGTGTCTAATTTATGAGAAAGTTCTTGCAGTCTGGCTTCAGTTTTTTCGTATTCTTCTAATGCCAACATGTTGACAGGTTCCATTGCTTCAAGACGTTTTTCTCCGTTGCGAATTTGCTTTTGTAGCTGTTCTACTTGTTCTTGAAGATTGGCAAAGGTAATTGCTTCTCCTGTCTCTATTCCATCCTCGTTAACTAATTGGGGGAT
>JBCCDL010001042.1:0-1931 GCA_039030815.1 Cyanobacteria bacterium P01_A01_bin.83
ATCTCGCTTAGACCTAGGGGAATTACAAATCAAAGTTCGGGCATCCGAAAGTGAACGTTCCCTCAAGCAAATTCAATTAGGCATTAAAAGCCTGATCTATACCTGCCTGGCTGGATTTAGTCTGCTTTCAGGTTCAGTCCTCCTTGTGGGGAATTTAAAAGGAGTTGCGATCGCACTTTTTTGCTTTGCCACCTTTTGGTTTATCTTGCTATTGCGCTCTTTAACTAGTATGGCAATGAGCGAGAGGATGTATAAGATGGCGCAGAAATAGTTAATTTAACCTCTTTTGTCAGTAAATACACTGATTATTAACAATAGTAAATAAATCTAGATTGAGCATTAATAGGGCAATATTTGATTAAATAGCAAAATATTGCAAGGCAACATGCAAAAACAAAAGATTAGACTTTAGACAGTATGCTCCTGAAGAAGTAGTGACTTATGTTCTACTAAAAATTCTGCTCCTGCAAAATTCAAGTAATGAATACTCACGTAATTAAATGTATAAGAAAATACATTGAATATCAATACATTGGAGGCGGTGTGATCAAAGTCTCTGATGTATCAGCTTATTGTGGGTGTTCAGATGGAATTATTCTCAAAGCATTGGTACAGCTTGAGGAATTAGGTGAAGTAAAGATTGACAAAAGATATTCTTGTCCTGATTTTCATTATATAAGAGAGAATGAATTTCCTTTTTGCTGCGAGTGCAACAAAAAATATCCTGAAGAGCTAATTAATGTCTACTTTTACTTTAAGCCTTTAGCTACAGTCAAAATGTGAGTAAACGGAAAAGCAAGGCGATTGATCCTATATATAGAGAAAAGTTCATCGAAGATTTAAACAGATTTATTAGTAAAGTTCAATCAGCAGAAATAAATAATCCTACGACATGTGCAACTATATTTAGTAACTTTGATCAGTATGCAGATGAAAAAGTATATCTTAAAGAAATAGCTACGGAGAGTTTTTCAACTACCAAAGATTGTGGTGATGCTTTAGAAAAGCTCATTATAAAAATATTTAACAGAATAGATCTGTTGGATGGTATTTCAGTAACGCGAAAAGAAACTGTCTTGGGTCAACTTGATTTGCAACTCGTTACTGTCAGAGATTTTATCTATGATGTGTGGGGCATGACCAGAGATAAGCCAACTGTTGAGTATATTATAGGTGAGTGTAAAAACTATACTAATCCTGTAGGAAAACCAGAAATTGAACGTATTTGTTGGCGTGCAAGTAAAGGTGCTTGTTTAGCTTTTTTTATAGCAACAGAATATACTAAGGATGCATTAGATGAAATAGCATATTTTAATCAAAATAAACAAAATCTTTTAATTAAGTCCTCTGGAGTTTATGTAATTCCTATTTCAATTTCAATGATAGAAGCTATTGTCCCTCAGAATATAAACTTCTGTTATTTTATAAAGTGGGCAATTAAAAACTCTAAAATAATGAGTATAGTCAATTATTTAAAACTTGTTTGAAAATTTATACTATTTAAATAGTTAGTGCTTTTGTTGAATAATAAAGAGATCACTTTTTTTTTCTTTGCTATCTTTTAGCTTATGTTACTACTGCGCTCTTTAACCAGTATGGCAATGAGTGAAAAGATGTATAAGATAGCGCAGAAACAGTTAACTTAACATCTTTAATTAGCAATTATGTTAATTATTGACAATTATGCGATCGCCTGAATCTTCCGAATATTGCCGAGCGCGATCGCTTTTCACCATTGCTTATCCTACCAGTGCCATAATTTCTCCAATCTCTTCAGTTAGTTTCAGATGCTGTCACTTAAGGCAACCAAGGGTATTGCTGAAAATCTGGGTCACGCTTTTCCAAAAAGGCTTGTTTGCCCTCTGCACCTTCCTCTGTCATATAGTAGAGCATAGTCGCATTACCTGCTAATTCCTGGATTCCCGCCTGTC
>JBCCDL010001043.1:0-1930 GCA_039030815.1 Cyanobacteria bacterium P01_A01_bin.83
ACTAGATTAGGAACAACTGTTTAAACAATTGCCTGTCTAGCAAGGATTTAGACTTATCCCGAACTCGCGTTATGTTAATGAAAAAACCTAAATTTAAGTATTGGAAAAGCTATTAAACCATAGCTACCTGAAAACCCTAGTTTTTGAATCAGCAACGAAGCAAGTCCAACAGCAAGACACACTTGCTATTTGCCACTTACGAATACTCAATTTAAAAACTCCTGGTTTCAAACTGGATGCGGTTTAATGAGGTCTTATTATGGCTATCTCAACTCAGCTTTATTCTAAATAAAAGCAACTAATCATTGACTAGGGCTTCGCCCTTGATGGCGTGACGTACAGATGGCGTGACGTGCAGATGGATTAAGCGAACTTTTGCCTACATGCGGCTAAAGCCTTTGTGCCCTACGGAAGCATTCGCTTCCTAGTCTCATTCGGAGACGATGGCGCATTTGCGCCGTGGGCAGCGTCTTCTGCCTTCTTGTGACCTAATTTTGTAACTCGAAGCTTAACTTACGGCTTAAAAACTCGACCAAGAGTTTAATCTTCATATTCAAATGTCGATTCAAAGGGTAGATTAGCCCTAAAGAAATTGGTGCTGTTTGATACTCAGGTAATACCGTTACTAGCGCTTCCTCTTCTAACTCTTGCTTAATAATAAATCTGGGTAACAAGGCAATACCTAAACCTTGAACTGCGGCATCTCTTAATACTTCTCCGTTATTAGAACACAGTACTCCTGTAACCACAATCTGATATTCTTCCTCACCATGAAAAAGCTGCCACTGATTGCCTGTAATAATTTGTCCATAATGCAGACAAGAATGCTGTTTTAATTCACTGGGTGTCTTAGGAATACCTTTTTGCTCCAAATAACCTGGTGCAGCGCACAAAACTCTCGGCACAGGTGCGATCGCCTGATAAACAAGATTAGGGGATGAATAGGGTGGAGCAATTCTAATGGTGACATCGTACCCTTCGGCAATAGGATCTACTAGCCGATCATCTAAAGTAAGCTGCACCTGCAAATCTGGATATTGAACCATAAATTCGGCGATCGCTTTACCTAAATACAAAGTCCCAAAAGACATCGGTGCGTTGATTCTCAAAGTTCCTTTTGCTTCAATCTGTAGCTGAGACACCTCAAGTTCAGCGGCTTCAACTTCCGACAGAATATTGAGACATCGTTCATAGTAGGCTAATCCAGTTGGGGTGGGATTTACTTGGCGGGTACTACGCTGTAATAGCTGTACCTGGAGTTCTTGCTCTAGATTAATTACCAGTTTATTAACCGTAGAACGAGATAAGCCCATCTTCCTGGCAGCAGCAGCAAATCCTCCTGACTGCACTACCTGAGTAAAGGCTCGCATACTAGCAAATTTATCCATGGATTGTCGATAAAATAGAAACAATATGTCTATTAAATATCATATTGTCTTTTTATAGAGTCTAATAGATAATAAATATAGAGATTACAAAATAGGAAAAAGGAGGTAGCAGCAAATGATTACTATTAGACATCGGGATGAGCGAGGCACTGCTGACTTTGGTTGGCTAGATAGTAAACATACCTTTTCTTTCGGTAACTACTACGATCCCAACCACATGGGATTTTCAGATCTGAGGGTGATCAATGAAGATAAAGTAATACCAGCACAAGGTTTTGGCACTCACGGACATCGAGACATGGAGATTATTTCCTATGTACTTTCAGGAGAATTATCCCATAAAGACAGTATGG
Source organism: Cyanobacteria bacterium P01_A01_bin.83 (assembly GCA_039030815.1). Taxonomy (GTDB): domain Bacteria; phylum Cyanobacteriota; class Cyanobacteriia; order Cyanobacteriales; family Xenococcaceae; genus Waterburya. Next base: position 1,742 of record JBCCDL010001043.1, read on the forward strand.
GTAACGGCTCAGTAATACGCCCAGGAGAGGTGCAGCGGATGTCTGCGGGTACAGGAGTAAGGCATAGTGAATTCAATGCTTCAGCTACCAATCCAGTTCATTTTCTGCAAATCTGGATTATGCCCGAGTCAAAAGGATTGGAACCAAGTTATGAATCAAAGAACTTTGGCACAGAACAAAGACAGGGTA
>JBCCDL010001044.1:0-1930 GCA_039030815.1 Cyanobacteria bacterium P01_A01_bin.83
ATCAGATCAATTCCAGCAGCCTAAGACAAGTTCGATTCCCTGATAGTATTGAACTTTAGCTACAGTCATATAGTATGCCCAGGCTTGAGCGATCGCTTTATCTTCAAAATCATATACACTTACCCAGGCGCGATAGTATTCATTAAGGGCTTGTGGGCGGTGTTCCTGATAACCTTCTAAATTATCTAAACTGGTTAAAATTTGGGCATCATCAAATGACAGCAATACACCCTCGACTTTATTATTTCCTGGGGTCATAGCGGGATAACCCATAGGTAACTCATAGAGATTGCCCCAGGTATCATAAAACTTCGTTAAGATTATAGACAAGTATAGTCAATTAAAGTCTATTATAAATACATAATCTAATAAGATAAAAAAGAAGAATCGAGTCCCTCGTTAAATGTCTTGGAAAAGAGCAAAATGAAGCTAGTTGAAAAACATTTGATTAAGAAATCCAAGCCAAAATGGAAGGAAATAGATAATTTATGCTTCTTGTCTAAAAACCTTTACAACTGTGGAATATATCAATGCAGACAAGCTTTCTTTAATCATCAACCTATACCTAATTTTAATCAACTTTATCACTTATTAAAAGTAACGGATGACTATAAAGCATTACCGTGCAAAGTATCTCAACTAATAATTAAGCAGGTTGCTAGAACTTTTCAATCGTATTTGGCAGCTATTATTGCTTACAAAAAAGACTCATCTAAATTTTTAGGTTGCCCGAAGCTACCACGATATAAACATAAAGAAAAAGGTAGAAATCTACTGACTTATAATTATCAGGCAGTATCCAAAAAAGCATTAAAGCGAGGATTAATTCAACCTAGCGGTACGAGTTTGTCCATTCCCACCCAACAGAACAATATAGATGAAGTCAGAATAATACCAAAAGGAGGTAGTTATGTAATTGAAGTAGTTTATGAAATAGAAGAAGCAAGAAGAGCAGATATCAAGGAACATTTTGCCATTGCTGGAATCGATCTTGGCATTAATAATTTAGCCACTGTCACATCTAATATTTCTGAGTTTCAGCCATTTATTGTTTGTGGTAAAGCATTAAAGAGTGCCAATCGCTATTACAACAAGACAAAAGCTCACCTTCAATCCTTGTTATCTAAAAATCAGCGTATATCTAATCGAATCAAAAGATTAACAATTAAGCGCAATAGCAAAGTGGATTATTATCTCCACACAGCTAGCCGATATATAGTAAATCGGTTGCTTGAAAATAAGATGACGATGCTGATAATTGGTAAAAACGATCGTTGGAAACAAGAAGTTAATCTGGGCAAAAAAAACAATCAAAAGTTTGTTTCAATTCCTCATACAACTTTGATCAATCAATTAATTTATAAGTGTCAGCTCGCGGGAATTAAGGTTGTTACAGTCAACGAGGCATACACTAGCAAATGTAGCTTTTGGGATTTTGAAGCCATAAAAAAACAAGCTGCTTATCTGGGTAAAAGAATCAAGCGAGGATTATTTAAAGCAAGTAATGGTCGCGTTTATAATTGCGACGTTAATGGCAGTTTGAATATCATCCGAAATGCAGTTGGCGATTCTGTCTTTGACAGACAGTCAATAATGAGGCTCGTAGTTAGCCCAGTACGGACTAAGCCGTACAAAGCTAGTTTATGTCACATTTGACTACAAAATTAGTAACTATAGGCAGGAGTTGAAGATGTTATTTTGCCTTCACAGTATGCCCCATGATTAGCATATCCAGGCTTGAGGGTGCCGTAAACAAAAACATCGAGGATTGATGAGTCAAGTTTCATTGGATAATTTTAGATGATTGTTAAAAATTGGGACTCGATCATTGAAAATAGCTACTTGGAACGTTAATTCGATTCGCACTCGTCAACAAATTGTGACAGATTGGTTACAGCAATATCAAGTGGACGTGCTTTGTCTACAAGAA
>JBCCDL010001045.1:0-1927 GCA_039030815.1 Cyanobacteria bacterium P01_A01_bin.83
GCGCCGATCAAAATTCTCAAAGCTTGCTCTTGAATTGCGGGATGAGAACGAGCGATCGCATTATAAACTTGAACTGTTTGTTCTGGAGAATGTCCTGTAATGATTCTGCCATCTGTACTAGTCAGATACATCAAGCCGCCGATTTTGGTTGCCCACAGCATCGTATTAAGATAGGGAACAGCACTACCAAAACAGTCTACATCTACTAAATCGTAGTAATCGCGTTGTTGATAGCAGTTAAAAAAAACTTGATGAGCATCCTGATGAGTAAGTTGATAATTAGCAGAAGTAATTGCTGCTAAATTATGCTTGATTAAATCATTATGCTGGGGATTTCCTTCATTAACCCAAAGATAATCAGCCTGGCTTTCTAAGCAATATCTGAGACTACGAACACCACAGCCTGCTAATGCGTCTAATACCCTCAGACTTCCCTGATCATGTCGATATATCGCCCCTGTTAATACTCCCAGATCTCGCACAACTTGGCTTTGAGGGTTATAAAAAGCCTGACCAATCTGAAACTTGGCTTGACCCTCTATTTGCCATTGAGAATCTTGAGGATTCATTAATTAACCTATAACCTATAACTCATAAAGCCTCTGATCTTGCTTGTTCTACTATAAGTTTATAGGCTCTAGTAACAAAATGAGCATTTTAGTCATGAATTTATTTACTGCAAATTAGAAAGCGATCGCTAATTTTATACTAAGGGAAGTATAAGAATTAAATCTAATACATTCAACAAATTTTAAGAGATAATTTTAATTTGCTCAAGATACAACCTGAATTTATAATAAAGCATCAAAGTGATTTAGTCGCAGTACTACAGACATTAGTGTCATTTCTTTTATTGTTTGCTACAAGATAAAAGGATTTTACTTATTAAAATACGCTGACATAGATGAAATTAATAGTTGCCTGCTTCAGTTTGTGCTTGTTTGCTGTAACCAGTCCCCAAATTTCTTTGGCACAGTCAGAGTCTAATGCTTCTTCCGTGTGCGATAGCGATTTATCTACAGCCATTGACAAAATTATTAATCGACCTGAATTTGAGCGATCGCGTTGGGGTATTGAAATTCAAACTTTAGCAACAGGCACGAGTTTATATAGCCTCAATGGCAACATGTTCTTTACCCCTGCATCTAGCCTAAAGCTTCTGACTTCGGCGGCTGCATTATTGGAATTGGGCACAGATTACCAAATTAAAACCCCTCTTTACAGTGTAGGTACACCGCCAAATTTAACCTCGTTGCGCCTTAAAGGACAAGGAGATCCCACTATAACAACTAAAACTCTAAAAACTATAGTACATCAGTTGCAGGAGTTAGGGGTCAAGCGGATCGAAAACTTAATTATTGATGATAGTTATTTTCCTGAACCTCAAATCAACCCTACTTGGGAATGGCTGGATGTCCATAGCTATTTTGCTACGGCAGTTAATAGTACGATTCTCAATCAGAATACAGTTACTTTAACTCTGTTGCCACAACTGGAGGGACAACCAGTAGATTTTTTTTGGAGTGATGCGATCGCGGCTCAACAATGGCAGCTTGATAATCAAGCAATAACTGGAAAAGCAGATATTGATTACCAGATTGAACTTGATGGATATTTGGGCAAACCGAAGTTACAACTACGGGGAGAATTAGCTGTTAATGAACCTCCTGATGTTTGGGATTTAGCCATAGTCGATCCCGCTCAATATTTTCTAGAATCATTTCGGGTTCAATTAGCTGAGGCGGGGATTGAGGTAATCAAAGGAATAGTCGTTAATCAGTCTGGGCAAACTCAACTAGAGACAGAATTAATTGCATTTGATTCTTTACCAATGGAGCAAATATTAGAGGAAATAAATCAGGAAAGTAATAATTTATATGCGGAAGCTGTAGGTAAACTATTGGCTAAAAAATTAAATTCAGAAACC
>JBCCDL010001046.1:0-1921 GCA_039030815.1 Cyanobacteria bacterium P01_A01_bin.83
AGGAGTATCTAATAAATTAATTTGAAAGTTGTCGTAGATAAACTGCAACACAGTAGAGGTGATCGAAATCCCCCGTTGTTGCTCCATTTCCATCCAGTCAGAAGTAGCGCTGCGCTGCGCTCGTCGGGCTTTGACCGCCCCAGCCTCGTGAATTGCACCTCCATAAAGTAAGAGCTTTTCAGTGAGGGTTGTCTTTCCTGCGTCAGGATGGGAAATAATGGCAAAGTTACGACGGCTGGCTACCGCCTGTTCAATTTCAGTTTGAATTTCTGCGGGCATGTAAGACTTCTAAGACAACTACTAATAGGCATATTTATTATATCTTGTGTCCTTTGTATCTACTTTCAACTTTCTCGCGAGAGTCCCTACGCCTCAATCTTAGTGTAGCGGAGATAGGCTAACAAAGGCTTTAGCCGCATGTAGGGATAGCGAACTAATCAAGAGGCTCGATGCCTCGCAGATAAATAAGTGTGACCCTGATTATCAGGGGGCAATGAATATAGCTGCATTAGGGCGATCTATAAACTCGCCTGGAGGCTTAGATTTAGTCTGTAAACTAAAACCTGGAAAAGTAGAATACTTCCAGCTTAGTCTATTTGACGACGATTTAGGGCTACTGAAAACCCCACCCTCTGAGGGCGTAATCCTGGGGAAACCCCAGGATGTTGACCGCCCGAACGTAGCGAAGCGAAGTTAAGGTGGTGGTAGTTTATGATTAATTACTTAAATAATTCTGAATTTTCTCAAAGATCATCTCATAGTTAATCTTAGCAAAATCAGATGTATCTACATCAATTGTAGAATCACAAATATCTAATATTTTGTAGCCTCCTTGCTTAAAATTACGTTTCATCTCATCACCAATCAAATAATCTACATGACCTGGATGTCTTGCTCCAGATCTCGCCCTATAGTTAAATCGTGCTAAAGCCAAGGAAATCGGGATATGACAATGAATTTGGATTAAATTACAGTAATATTTTTCTTTCAGAGTTTTGAGTTTTTGAGTATCCGATCCTACTTTGAAATTACTCTCTATAATGAGAGATTTGTTGCTTGCCAAAATTTTTTCAGTGGTTAAGTAAAGCAAATCATAGCTGGCAAAACCTAATTTTTGGGATCGCGAGCGATCGCTATAACCGAGAGAATTAAATAACGATTCTTTAAAATCATCTCTACCGAAAACTGGTAAGGAAAATTTTGTAGCAATCTTTTTGGCTAAAGTTGTTTTACCAGTACAAGAAAAGCCAGAAATAATAAGCAGAGTGGATTTCATTAATAAATGATTACGTTCTTACGTGTCTCTCACTAATAATTAAAGTTACGCCCAACATAATTATTGCTATAAAGGAAGAAAATATTTGAGCAACTTAATAGTAATAATAAAATAAATGAATTATCGCCAAATAAGATATAACAGATGTCGACCCGAAAAAAGAATTTATCGCAATCTGGTCTTAGGTATTATTAGCTTGATTATCTGTGCTGCTGTTCTACCAGTATATTAATGCTTCAGGAATTTCTTAGCTCTTAAATAAATCTCTGGAGAGCATTTTACTCCACTATCTTCACTACTGCTCTACTTATCCATCTTGACTACTTGAGACTAAATCTTAAGGATGCTATTCAGTTGATCAACAGTATTTAAGCAGCAAATAAAGGAAGCAAAAGAGTAAAGAAATAGTAGACTAAGGGAGCAGTAAAAACATAGCTATCTGTTCGATCAAGAATACCCCCATGACCAGGGATTAACTGTCCTGAGTCCTTTACTCCAGCATCGCGTTTCATCATTGATTCAGTCAAATCTCCTAAGAGACTGGTGATGCCGATTAATGTCCCCAACATAACGCCGCTGACTTGCCAGGCAGGAAAATCAAAATACCAGGCACCTAATTCGGCAACAATTAAACTGCCGACAACT
>JBCCDL010001047.1:0-1920 GCA_039030815.1 Cyanobacteria bacterium P01_A01_bin.83
ACTTAAATAATCAATGGTGAAAGCATCGTGATCTAGAAGCCAAAAATCGATTTGATATTTTTGAAGCATCTGTTCTAAAGTCGCGGTATCTGGACTATATTGAGCTTGAATCAAGTCTTTGGTTCGCTGGCGAATTTGTTGGTAATAGTCCCAGTGATAGGGAATACTATATTCCCTGGAGACAAGAACTGTTCGCTGAGCAAAACTAGGAATAAAATCCGCCTCCTTACTCAAAGTGGCAATGACTGTATCTTTCGGCTGTCGTTGTAAAAATTGATATAGTTCTGGTGCTTGACCTTCAACATAACTAAGACGCTTCTCGTAAGATTGTACTTTGATAGTAGGAAACAGTATAGCTGTTAAGGCGATCGCAATTACAATTAGCTGCTTAAAATTAGCCAACTGAGCAAATGCTAAAGTTAGTTGCTGAAAAAGTATAGTGAAGGTAATTGCCGCTGTTAGAGCTAAAATAATTCGCCAATTATGCTGACTATAGCGGCTGGGTAAATGTAGCCGAAACAGCATCAGGTGAGCTAGCCCAAATAAACCGATAGAAGTTATCAGCATCTGCCAAATAATTCTGGTCTGGGAATTAAGCTTTTTGACTGGAGAAAATCTACTGGGAAATTGCGCCAGAATCGGTAGTAGAAGACCAAAGGAACAAAGTAATGAATATTGCCATTCCAAAGGAAAAAAACCACTTCTTTCCGCCACTAGCCAGAAATCAAGATAGCTATCAGAAAAAAAGGCGCTTCTGCCTCCAGGATAAAATTCGAGTAACTGTTTGGCATTTTCTACAGTAATGACATCAGTAAATTCAGATGCCTGCAATTTATAGATTGCTATAGTAACAACCGCAGCAATTAACCCGATAATATAAAATGATCTATTTTGCTTTTGAGTAACCAGATTAAGACTTAAAATCCCTGCTGTAATCAAAACTACTTGAGGATAAAATAAACCTTGCAGCACAATCAATAATATACAAGGCACAAGTTTTTGACGAAGTAAATAATAAATAAACCCGAGCAGCAATACATAATAGAAAGCTCTGGGAGTGCCAGAAACTAAGTCGTTTAACAACCACAGATTTTGATTCAGCAATAAACTAGCTAAAAATCCTGCCACAGGAACAGGAAAAATGCTGGTGGTAACCAGAAACATGTAGATACTGGTACCCACTCCCAGTAATAGAGGCAAAATTTTATTAAATAAAAAAGGATCGAGTCCTAATAAATTCGCCAACCAATAGACAAACTTATAACCTCCAGGAGCAACTGAGCTAAAGTAATTAGCAATTAAATCGTTGTTAAACAATTCGGGATCATTTAGCCGCTGGAGCCAAAATACGTGCTGTCGAGCATCATCCTGAACTATATAGGCGGATTTTAACGATATGCCAAATCCAGATAAGCTAAACAAGATCGCAACTATGACACTGGCAGCCAACCAAAATTGAAAATTAGATTGAAAAATAAACTCAAAAGTAGATTTTTTCTGGGGTGTCTCTTGCCGTAATTTCTTGTATAGCATTTAGCTAGTAAATTATTGACTAAATTATTGACTTAGCGCTTTAAGAAACTGTTGTAAATTGCCCAACAAACTGGGTTTTTGACGACGTTGATCACTCGAATTATTATCTGTGCCTTCAGGATTTGTCAAGGTGAACATTAATCTCTCTAATTCTTCTCCCATCGGTTTAGTTGCTACTTCTGTTGCTAACTGATAGTCTGACTCACCTTCGAGCCAAATTTGCCAGGTGCCAGGATGACACCGCAAAATTGCCCCAGAATCTAAAGGACGTAGATAATAGCAAGAATAAATATTTTTGATAAAGCGATCGCGCAATTTTCTGGCAGCCAAGCCGATACCCACCACCGCTACATCTTCTAACTGAGGAATTAAAAATATTACAGGGCG
>JBCCDL010001048.1:0-1918 GCA_039030815.1 Cyanobacteria bacterium P01_A01_bin.83
AGAGTGACAAAGAAATATTGTTGAAACAATGCCGATGCTAGCTTATGCTTATCCATAGTAAATCCAGGAAGACTAGAACCAGACCATTTTTTCTGTTTTAACTGTTGTAACCAAACCAAATTTAGAGGAAAAATTTGTAACTGTCTGGGATAATAATGAATCCCCGAATCGATACAATTGTAGATTAGATCGATGCGATTGATTTGGTTTTGCTGGCGCCAGTTTTCTAGGGTCAAAACAATCTGCCGCACAACTGCGGTAATACCCGTAACTGAACTAGGTAGGTTGAAACTAGCATCACAGTTATATCCTCTTGTTTGAAGACAAGTAGCTATCTTCGATCCAACATTAACCATGAGAGTCTCTATGTCGCGATCGCACAACACTTTTTGAGTATAATCGGCAATTCGTTCGTTAAACTGACCACACATTCCCCAATCTGAACCAAAAACCACCAATCCAACTTTTTTCGGCGGTGAAATCTTTGGTTTGAATAGCAGATGCGGATCTCTTTGCAGGAGAATCTGCCATCCCATTTCTAGAGTGCGACTATATTCTATTTGGGAAGCTACTGCCTGTTCGTATTGATGAATGCTAACTGCTGCCAAAGCTTTCATTGTTTTGACCACAGATTTTAGATCGTCGGCAGTGGTAATTTGATGTTTGAGTTCTTCAATAGTCGCCATAGTTTTAATTGAACCTTGTTGATATTTCTTAGATTTTCTTCAAGTTCCTCACAGCTTCTTCAAGTTCAAAAACTATGATGTGAACTTGAAGAAGTGAGGAACATGTTATGTCTATCTCTGCAACAGCTCAATCACCTACTGAAGTACTATATCACTACCTTAATTCTACTCATAATGTACAGATAGTTTGTCTAGTCAATAGCGAAGGGGTGTCAATGGAAAAAGCCGTTTTACCTAAGCAAAAAATTTTATTTACAGACATACCTGAAGGAAGATTGGAGATTTACGCCAGTAAGAAAGGTAAAAAAGCACTGCAAAAAGTTATCTATTATCAGGATTTTGCTGTAGAAAATTTAGAATCTTAACTAACTGAAAATTAAGCTATTAATAAAGATAATCAAAAAATTTAAAACCGCTTTTTTCGTAATACTTGGTCTAAACAATTATGAATGTTTTATCTATTTGTCCCTGCTGCTCTTATAAAATGTTTCACCATATACGCGGTCGCTGTGAATACTGGTTCTGCCGTCACTGTTGGACAGAAATGCCAAATCTTGAAAGCCAAACTAAAACTAAAATTAGAGAAAAACCTCAAATAATCAACTTGTCCACTAATTCGACGACAGTAAAACAACTACTATCGGTAAGTTAAAGCGGATATAAGTAGGTAGGTATAATTAATTAGAAGATAGTTAACTTAACGAGTAGCGGGTAGCGAGTACTTAACCAAAAATTCAACTTGTTTTCGTTTTATATTTAATTCTGTCCACTTACTTATAGGAAATGAAAAATGATACCTGATTGCCAACAAACTCAAACCGACTTTAACCGAAATCAGCACCATAAGCTCAATCAAAAGCTCAATGAAAGATTGGGATATTCGGGTGTTTATTTTAATAGAGATTACGAGTCTTTTTTTGCTAATCTTTCTGAACTGGAACAAAAAAAAATACTAAAAAAATTTAAATCAATTTATGTTCAAATTTTGTTTAATTATTTTTCCGATGAAGAAAATGTTAACGAACTCATAGATCGCCTAGTAGAATCAGCTTTTTTTGTTAATTTGCCCATAAATAAGGTGGTGGAAATTCACATGGAAGTAATTGATGATTTAGAACGCCAATTAAAATTTGAAAGCCTGAATATTGATTATTTAGCTGATTATCGCCTGGCTTTGATTGATGTTATCGCCCATTTAGGTGAAATGTATCGCAGTGTGGTTTGTAAGAATG
>JBCCDL010001049.1:0-1908 GCA_039030815.1 Cyanobacteria bacterium P01_A01_bin.83
CAACGCCTCGGGGGAATATACTTAGCTAATTGGTAATTTAGCCACTAAGGAACTGAAATATAGGCGATCGCAACTAACATGACGTTAACTAGATAAAATACCCCTACTACCTGAGTTTCACTCCAGCCACTCAGCTCAAAATGATGATGGATGGGCGCCATTTTGAATAATCGTTTACCTTTGCCGTCTGCTCCTTTAGTTGCTTTAAAGTAACTAACCTGAGCAATTACAGACAAAGATTCGACAAAGAATACGCCACTAATTAAGAATAATGCCCAAAGATTACCGCTGCTTAATCCCACAGCGGCTAAGGCTCCACCCAAAGCCAAAGAACCAGTATCCCCCATAAATACCTTTGCTGGGTTACGGTTATGAGCCAAAAAGCCCAAACAACCACCACTAAGACAGATACAAAAAACAGCTAATTCAGGATTATCTAGCACCAAAACTGCCGCTAAACCCAAAAAAGCGATCGCTCCTGTCCCCGCCGCCAGCCCATCAACTCCATCAGTCAAATTAGTGGCATTGCTTTCAGCAGTTAGGACAAAGATTGCCAGAGGTAGAAATAACCAACCTAAAGACAGGTTTAATTCTCCTGGAAGATGAACGCTGGTAATAGCGGCAGATCCTTGCCACAATAACCATAAAGTAAAAAACAAACCAAATCCCACCTGTAAAGTTAGCTTCATTGAGGGGGAGATTCCCTTGTTGGACTGACGACGTAGTACCTGCCAATCATCAATCCAGCCAATTAAACCGTAGCTCAAAGTTACTAAACAAACAGCCGCTAATTTGGGATGGCTAAAGTTATTACCAATAAAACCCACCCAAAGCCAAGCTATCACTACGGCTACTGGAACAAAAAAAATACCCCCCATAGTAGGAGTTCCTGCCTTTTTCAAGTGAGCCTGGGGACCATCTTCTTGAACAACTTGTCCTGTCTTGAGCCTGTTGAGAATCGGGATGACCACTACTCCCAACAAGCCACATACCACAGCCGAAGCCACAAAAGGAACCAAGAGGAAGCCAAACTTTTGTCCTGGGATCATAGATATAAATTCAATTGCGATCGCACCAAAGGTTAAAACACCTACTAGAGAAATTAGTAAAATTTTACCTGAGGGGTCAATTAATTTCTCTGTTGACAATGACTTAACATTCACAATTAAATTATGTTGAATTACGTTGGAAAATTTAGCTATGCTGGGAAATTGAACCTGAGCGGCAACTTAGACGATAATTTATAATTAAGCAAAATCAAGCAAATTACGCTTTAGCTAGTACTGCTCAATTCGCCTAAGGCTTAATCATCAGGATCATCATCAAAATCATCATCATCACCATCCATCAACACATCTAGATCGTCGTCGGATTTGACTTTTTCGGTTTCCACAGGTTCTCTGGGAATTAAACGGTTGTTAGCTTTTAGCCAATCTAAGAGAGAAGCTTCCTGTTTAAGGGGGATAACAATTGCTGGTTCATAACGAGGTTCTTGAACCAAAGCGGGATTTTTGCGTTCCATATTACAATCAAAGAGTTTCCAACTATATTCAGACAATATTATCTGCTTGCAGTTAATGATGAATCGACAAGAGACATAATTATTAGGTATGTATCTTGGGTATTAATCATAATTACAGTCTAGTCTATGAATTATAGCCTACGATTAATTAAGCTTTTTAATGAATGTTGCGATCAAGGGCATGAGCGTATGTATTCTCTCATCTTCACAGAGCCTATCGGCTCAAGGACGAGGCATTAAGAGCCTGAATGCCCCATCATCTCCTTTGGAGACTAGATATAAGTAGAACTAAAAACTTGATCAGTTTCAGGAGTTTAAGTTCGATTTTAAAGATAATTTAAGGTTATTTGTCGCAACAAAATCTAATTAGGAACGTCAATGGCATA
>JBCCDL010001050.1:0-1899 GCA_039030815.1 Cyanobacteria bacterium P01_A01_bin.83
AAGTCGTTGAAGATGAGGACATAAGCGCTAGGCGATCGCCAAGAGCGCAGCAAAGCGGCTCTGCTCTACAAACAACGGATACATGCGGGCAAGACCTTTCTGCTATGAGCGTTGGTCAAACAGAAAAATCGGCAGCTATTGACTCTCTCAACGCCAGCCCTAGCAAACATGGGGACAAGTACATGGAGGCTAGCCCTTTGTTTGTACGCCAGGATACTGTTGACCAAATTTGGTTAAGATTTAAAGATCAGGCGTTTCAACGATTAGCAGATTTAGAGAATTTGGCAGTGGCGTCGGCAAAAAATAGCCTGACCAACGAACTATATCAACAAGCTCTAAGTTCTGCCCACAAGCTAGCGGGTTCTTTAGGTTGCTTTGGGTTTCCTGAAGGTTCGAGACTGGCAAAGCAAATTGAATTATTGTTAATAAGTAATCCACTGGAAAAAGTTGACCTAGAGCAAATATTTAAACTGACGGTTTCTCTTAATAGCGAACTACAATGTAAGCCTTTTGAAGAGACAGTAAAGAATGCTCTAAGCAAAAATATTTCAATCTTAATTGTTGATCGCAGTCACGACTTAGATTTAGCTCGGCAGTTGATTATAGAAGCCCATAACAGCGGGATGAAAACCAAACTAGCTACAGATCTCACTCATGCCCAAGCAATACTGGAAACCGAGTTAATTGATGCTCTGCTGCAAAAAATAGTTTTTCCTGATGGCGAAGATTTAGAATTTCTCGACAAGCTACATCAATCAAAACCTAACTTACCTTTCGTGGCGATCGCCGAATCACCTCGATTATTAGATCGTTTACATTTTGCCAGCACAGGAGGAAGTTTGATTCTACAGTATCCAGTAGAACCAATGACAGCAATTACAGCTATATCTGAGTTGTTAGCCAATTTGGGTAATACAGCAAAAGTGCTAATTGTCGATGACGATCCTCAAGTATTACTATCCCTAGAAATGTCTCTCAAACCTTGGGGTTTTGAAGTAACTACCTTAGATCAAGCGATCCAGTTTTGGTCAGTTCTTGAAAGCGTAGAGCCAGATATATTAGTGTTGGATATAGACATGCCCGAAATTAACGGTATCGAACTTTGTCAGATTTTACGGAGCGATCGCTATTGGCAGCATTTGCCTGTACTATTCTTGAGCGTACATCACGACGAACAAACCCAGAACCAAGCTTTCAAGATTGGTGCTGATGATTATGTCTGTAAACCCGTAACTGGCTCGGTACTAGCTAATCGACTTCTAAATCGCTTAAGACGCAGCAGAAGCTAAGAAATGAAAGTTTCTACAACGCCTAAGCTTTTTACCTAATTGGGTCGTTTGACTAACAATTTGTTACCTGGCAGTTCTTCATTTAGATTTGCCAAACTTGTCTGAGAATCTTCAATATGAACATAAAGATTAGGTACTATTTGTCCTTTTCTCTCAAAACTCACCATTTGAGTTCGATTGATTTTGTAATTCTCATTTAATTCTTCTAAAGCAGTGTATAGTATCTCACCTGATTCATCTTTTTCGATGCTGGAATCTGGATTAAAAAAGCGACCATAGTTAGGTTCTACTATTACTACCTTTGACTGAGTAACTGGTTTAATAAAGTAATCCCGTTCACTTTCACTTTGTTGAGTTAAATCGTGAGCATTTAAGCTGGAAATGGTTATTTGCATCAAAACTACAGTAGCAATAGCAATGGGTGCAATGAGTCTTCTTAACATGGTTCTTTATTGAATGAATAATATGACTGAAAAATTGCTAAGTTCAGCTAAATGCCTATATGCCATTAAGCTATCTCGACCAACACTTGCCAAAATCTTTTAGTTTTAGAAGTGCTGAATTCTATTGAGCAATGTTAAGTAGTGTAACAAAAAATCAATTACTGATG
>JBCCDL010001051.1:0-1865 GCA_039030815.1 Cyanobacteria bacterium P01_A01_bin.83
CCGCCTCAGAGTCAGCTTCGCTGACGATGGTGCGAAGCACCGTCCGCCGACAGGCGCAAGACAAAGGGCTATGCCCGCATGTACGCGCACCTAACAGAGGACACGGAGTAAAGAGAAGAGAGAGTTTTTCATAAACTATTTGGGATTGCTGTACTAATCCTATATAGTGCTGGAAAAAATATTAGTCTTAAATGTAATTAGTTATATTCATAAATAATCTAAGACTGCTATAGTTATAGCACTAATAGACCAATTTCTAATTGTCCTCTTGCTAAGATGATAGTGATCTAAGCAACTATTAAGTATCAGCTACGAGTTATAACTAGAAAGACAACATATACAAGGCATTTTATAATTAAAGCTCTTGTCAACGATTAATATCCGTCAATAGTCATAGCTTACTTGGATTTATTATCTATCTTTATATAGTTATTTAGCAAGCAAAAAAATCATAACTTAAGTATTAATAACTTTTGACTTATAAAATATTAAATTAGGAGTAAAAACAATATGGGTGCAGCAGCATCAGATCAAAACGTAGACAGTACATTAAGCAGCTATAGCAGCTTATCAACAGATGAGAAATTAGCTTTGCTATGGTATGTCTACACTAAAATGGGAACCTCCGTTACTCCCGCAGCCCCAGGTGCAGCAGCAGATGAAATTGCTGGAGGGTTGTTTAATCAAGTAAAAGAACTGTCTTTTGATGAGCAATTAGAAGCTCAACGCAGCATTATAGAAGGAAAAGACACTCTGATATCTCGTGAATACGGTTCTTTGAGTGAGAATACTAAATTATATTTCTGGTATCGTCTAGCGCAGGGAATGGAAGCAGGTAGCATCATCCCTGTACCTGATGATTACGAACCTACAGGTGCCGTAACTAAGCTATTATCTCAAGTTGAAGCAATGGAATTTGAGCAGCAGATTACTTTCCTCAGAGATTCAGTTGTTAATGCTGGTGCTGAAGCAAAATCAGGAGCACAAATATAAAGTTGCACAGACTTTGTGGCGTTGTCCAGTTATCGAATCATGTATAAGAGTGAGGCTTATTTTAGGTTGAGAGAAAAACCTAAGCAAGCTTGTTGATCATTGTGCAATTATTTAGATTCGCATCAATCACCTGTTCGTAGTGCAACGCCAAATAAACCTTAAATATAATTACCAACAATTAAATTAAACCGACATGCAAGAAGAAAACAAAAAAGTAGTTGCCAAGAAAAATCCTGATAACGCAGAACCAGGAAAAGGTGCCCCTGGTAATCAAGTTGGAGTACAAACAGCACAAACTACTGCGGTAAATCCTCCAGATATGGAAATCCCTTCCAATGCAGATCCTCAATTAAATAAGCAGCAAATTAAGAAGATGGAAATGCAAGAGTCAGGAACTGGTATGAGTACTACCGATGGTTACACTATCGATGAATCTGGACGTATGGATAATTATGCTGTTGAGCCAGAAATGTACGTAGAAGATAAGTAGACTTATCAGACAATTATTGATTGGCGTTGGTAAGAAGAGTAAAAATTACCGACGCTATTCATCATCGAAAGTTTATCTTTCCCCATAATTGATCAATATATAGCCTTTCTCGAATTAGTAAACTACACCGCAATCAGCAATCAACTATTGACAATCAACAAAACTTGAGGTCTTGACCATTTAAACTACAAAATATAGAAGCTCAAAAGAAAAAGGACGATCTAACTCTTGTGTGTAACGATAAGGATTAAACATGATATCAATTTGGATATTAGCCTGTGGTTAAGACAATCTGTAGAGTAATAGATTGCCCCTGTGGAGAAATTTATCCAATCCAATCAAACTATTGTATAAGATTCTTGATGTCGTAAATATCTTGCAA
>JBCCDL010001052.1:0-1865 GCA_039030815.1 Cyanobacteria bacterium P01_A01_bin.83
CCAATTTCAGAGAAAAACTATAGTGGCAAGTTTCAAGTTCGTATTACTCCCGAACGTCATCGAATGTTAGCAATTGAAGCAGCAGAACAAGATGTAAGTCTCAATCGTCTTATTAGCGATAAATTGGCATAGATTTGCGATTACGCTACCGCGTAGCCTTCGGAGCGCACTATATCTTAGACTATCAAGAATTGCTAGGTTTAGAATCAATGGGGGAAAAAGATATTGCTATTGGTAAACTCAAACAACGCATTCCTCTAAGACAGCTGCTTGATGGTATTGAATCTCCAGGCGATCGCCTGAAACACAAACCAGATAGTCACAGAAGAATTAGATAATAGGATGATTTTGATTTGCAAGCCCTAATTTTAAGATTAGAGCGATCGCATTTAAAAAAAACACTAACCAGAAAAATGAAAGCAATTAAAGTAATGGGAACAGTAGATAAAAAAGGGCAATTAGCTTTAGATTCTCCTTTGGCTATAGATAAACAGAGCCGTGTTGAAGTAATTGTTTTGATTGATGAAGAAGCTGAATTAGCAGTAAATATTCAGTCCAAAGAAGAAATACTAGGAGATTAACGTCAAGATTGGCAAGAAGTAAGAAACGGAGAAACAATACCAGTCGAACAACTTTGGTCAGATTAAATTTAGATTTATGATAATAATTTCTGGTTGAGTAAAAAACAAATAAATTCTGACATACATCAATGTTTTTAATTTTCAGAGATTTAAGTAAAAGAATAGTAAAAATATTATTTGTACTTCTATTGTTGATATGTTTGATTACGCCACAAAGTATAGCTTTGGATACTTATATCTATGAGATTCCCGATCCGCGTCAGGAAAACCTTTGGGTCAACGACATGGCAGATATCCTAAAACCCGAAACGGAAAACCAGTTAAATGATATATTGACTGATTTTAATCATCAGTATCGCAGTGAGATTGTAATTTTGACCGTTCCAGATGTATCGCCATATCAGAATCCAAAACAGCTAGCCAAATATATATTTAATATTTGGCATATTACTAGAATAGGATTTGTAAATGGCGCTCTATTTTTAATTTCTCAACAAGATCACTCAGGAGAAATAGTTGCAGGTTTTGTAAGATATCCTTCTGAACCTACTTATGAAGATAAAAAATTTATGAAAAATATTAAAAAAATAACTGCTATTGATATTTCCGATCTGTTGGCTCAAGAGCATTATGAATCAGGGATTTTATTGGGTACAAAAGAACTATTAGCGTTAATTAAAGACAAATAATCTAAGCGATGCCAATTATTTTTCAAGAATCAGCTTCTTGCTCGTATATTTGATTGTTATGTTACTGATAATTGATTTCTCTTAAACTGTTAAATACCGATGCACCAACGAATCAGTTAAACTAGCAGTTTTCCCTTTTGCCACAATCGCACCCTTGTCCATAATAAAAAACTTTTCTGCTAGCTGGCGGATAAAGTCAATTTTCTGTTCGACGACAATTACCGTAATCCCTTTCTCGCGGTTAATTCTTCTCAGAGTGTCTTCAATTTCTTGCACGATCGAAGGTTGAATACCTTCTGTGGGTTCGTCTAATAGCATAATTTTCGGATCGCACATCAAGCCACGGGCGATCGCCAATTGTTGCTGTTGTCCGCCGCTAAGTAATCCTCCCTGGCGGGGTAAGTGTTCTTTGAGCATAGGGAAGAATTCAAAGATCTCCGAGGGAATGCGCTTACTACTTTTGCCACTGGCAGAAAAACCCAGTTTAAGGTTATCTAAGACGGAGAGATAGGGAATAATTTCCCGTCCCTGGGGGATGTAAGCAATGCCGTAGCGCGATCGCTTATAAGTAGGCGCCTTAGTAATATCTTTATTA
>JBCCDL010001053.1:0-1861 GCA_039030815.1 Cyanobacteria bacterium P01_A01_bin.83
GTATCGTATCGGCTGATGCAGGCTATTCTGCTTCACAGAAGATAGTTATGGCTGCTGCTGTAGGGTGGGGCTTTATTGGTACTGCTCTATTTTTTAATCGCTCTAAGTGAACAGTAACCGCCACGTCCGACATAAACGGCATGGAGAACCCACTGAAGGGTTCCTTTGCGGACAAAGGGGTTGCCCGCATGTCGGGGAACCTGCGTTCACTTCGTCAACACCGCGATTAGACAAAGGCGATTCGGTTCGCCGCATGTTGGCGACTAGCCGTCGCCCTCTCTCTCGGTCATAACACAATTTATTTTTACTCTTAATGCATATTCCTGACGGTTTTCTTCCTCCTCATGTCTGTCTTGCTGGTTATGCTCTAACTGGTGGCGTTACCTGGTACTCCCTGAGTCAGATCAAAAGAGATCGCTATACTCAGGCAAATATTCCCAAGGCATCTTTGCTCACGGCAGCTTTTTTTATTGCCTCTCTGATTCATATTCCCATTCCTCCTAGCAGCGTTCATCTAATTCTTAACGGTTTAATGGGTGCGGTGTTGGGTTACTATGCCTTTCCTGCAATTTTGATTGGCTTGTTTTTTCAAGCCGTGATGTTTCAACATGGGGGCATGTCTACTTTGGGGGTTAATGCAATTATTTTAGGCACACCAGCGCTCGCAGCATACTATTTATTTCGTCAACGGGAACATCTAGCAGGGAAAAGACAGATATTGACTAAAATTCTTTCTTTTGCTTCTGGTGCAGGGGCATTATTGTTATCGGCAATCATGTTTGCCATGTTGTTGGTTACTCACATCTCTCCTGATCTTAACGTTAATGCCGAAAGGACGGCGATTATGGTTTCTCTGGGGGGATACTTAATTCAAGCGGTAATTGAAGGGGTATTTTCGGTGATGCTGATTTCATTTTTGGAGCAAGTAAAGCCAGAATTATTGAAATCTTAGGAATTTTACTGTACAACAAAATTTAGCAGCAACTAAAGCAGATAAAAGTCTTAATGATGGGTAGTAATTAGTAGTGATTTAATGAAATTAGTTCTTGATCGATATGCTTATTTAGACTCTCCTCTCCATCGTTGGCAGCAAGGATATAAGCTAGTAGGTTTATTAAGTTTGATTTTTGCCTTTGCCTTTATTCAACATCTCTGGTTACTGCCGATTATGGTAGTGATAACCTGGATTTTGTTTTCTATGTCACGGATTCCCGTATCTTTTTTGTGGAAACGGCTACGCTATCCTAGCTGGTTTATTTTGTCAGTGGTTATTTTGCTGCCTTTTATATCAGGAAATAACGTTGTCTGGCAGTTTGGTAATCTGGCAATAAAGTCAGAAGGATGCTGGCAGGCAGTATTAATTTCAGTCAGATTTTTCTGCATTTTAACAGTTAGCTTGGTATTATTCGGTACGGCACCATTTTTAAGCAGTATCAAAGCAATGCGGTCTCTGGGTTTGCCTAGAGTAATTGTAGATATGACCTTGCTTTCATATCGCTATTTAGAAGAACTAGGGGAAACCTTAACTACTATGCAGCGAGCGATGAAATTAAGAGGATTCCAACCAAAAGGTTTTAAACGACGTAATTTAGAAGTTTTTGCTCAGTTAACTGGTAGCATATTAATTAGAAGTTATGAGCGTTCTCTAAGAATTTATCAAGCAATGATTTTGCGGGGGTATGGCAGTCAACCAAAATACATTAATAAATCTAATCAATTGAAAGCCAATCGGCAGCATTTCCCGAGTTTGTTAGCCACTTCAATTACAGTACTAGCTGGGGTAGTTTTAATTACTTTAGAAATTCTTTTGACTAGCTATTAAGCAGTTACAATCATTGTTCGCTCACCTACTAAAATACTA
>JBCCDL010001054.1:0-1842 GCA_039030815.1 Cyanobacteria bacterium P01_A01_bin.83
GTTCATTGTTCACTGATAAAGGCTTTAAATAATTGCTCTAATCGATCTTGCTGACAACTATCTGCTAATTGACGGACATGTTGAGTAAAATCAAGATACTGAGAATTTGATGCTGTTAGCAAATCAATTTGTGCTAATAAGTCATCCATATTGCCAGAGTTTACTAGTTCAAGTAGTTTATTTAGTTCATCTAATTCAGGCAAAATGATTGAATTGGCGGCATTTAATTCAGACTTCATAGGTTGCCATTCAAGCTGTAAATGTTGCTCTAACAATTCCTGCAACTTATCAAAATCCAAGGGTTTAGCTAAAAAACCATCACATTTAATATCAGACGAATCAATTATTGATTTAGTATTAGCAGAAATCATTAATATTACCGTATCTTTTAGCTGAGAATCTTGCCTGATATGCTCAATCATTTCTTTGCCGTTCATGACTGGCATTAGTAAGTCCACTAAAATCACGTCAGGTTCAAACTTTTTAGCGATCGCCAGTCCAGTTTGTCCATCATCAGCTTCTTGTACAATGAATCCTAGTGGTCGAAAATATTCCACTAGTAAGATTCGATTATCTTCATTGTCATCTACCACTAAGATTTTACGGGGTTTAGTGAGAACATGCCATTGTTGAGAGTGAGATTCTCCCAGAGGAGTTATCAGGCTCGATGTTATTTCTTTTAATTCTAAATCAAACCAAAATAAACTACCTTGACCAGGCTTACTGTCAAGATGTAATTGACTGTTCATCAATTTCAAAATATTTTGACAAATTGGTATCCCTAAACCTGTCCCTTCGGCATTCTGGTTGACCTGTCCAAAAGTGGCGAATACAACATCGTACTTGTCTTGAGGAATTCCTCTACCTGTATCCTGGATCTCAAAGCGGATCTTATTCCTGTTTTCAGTTTGTGCCAAACTACTTACCGATAAAGTAATACTTCCCGAGTCAGTAAATTTAACAGCATTACTTAATAAATTAAATAAAACCTGTCTTAATCTGGTTTCATCCACGTTTACTATTAAGGGTAAATCAGACGAAATCTGAAACCTAAAGTCTATACCCTTTTCCAGAGTACGAGCCTGAAAAATACTAGCTAAATCGTGCAAGAAATTGACTAGATTTAGGTCGCTATACAACAGCTCTTGCTTCTTAGCGTTAAGCTTTGATAAGTCTAGGATATCGTTGATTAAAGTTAGTAGGTGTTGCCCTGACTGATTAATAATATCGATAGATTTGAACTGTTTAGAAGTTAGATCGGGGTCTTTTTTAAGTATATTGCTAAAGCCAATCACGCTGTTTAAAGGAGTACGTAGTTCGTGACTCATATGAGTAATGAAAGTATCCTTAGCCTGAGAAGCCTGTAGCATTGAGATTTCCGCCAGTTTGCGATCGCGAATATCTTCAATCACGGCGATAAAGTAGGCTGGTTCTTTTTCCTTGACAATTGCCAGAGAAAAAGTCAGATTTGCCCAGACAACTGAGCCATCAGCATGAATATAGCGTTTTTCATATTGGCAGCTTTCAATTTCTCCTGTAATAACTTGAGGCACATATTTTTCATCCAGAGCCAAATCTTCAGCATATGTAATGTCTTGAAACGTCATCTCTAACATTTCTTGGCTGCTGTAGCCTAAAAATTGACAGAGGGTTGAATTGACCTTAAGAAATCTGCCGTCCAAGCCAACGTGAGTGATTCCCACCGATGCTTGCTCAAAAGTTTGGCGAAACTCCAATTCACTTTGCTCAAGAGCTTTTTGTCCTTCAAAGGCAGCGATCGAATTACCGATATCCCTTGCCATAAGTTCAATTATTTCTCGTTCAGAAGAAGCAAAATCACTA
>JBCCDL010001055.1:0-1840 GCA_039030815.1 Cyanobacteria bacterium P01_A01_bin.83
AACTCTTCTTGGAACTCTGACAAACGAGCTATTTTGGCATCTGCATCACTAGATTTACTAAGAATTGAGCGAATTTCTGCTTCTAATTGTTCAATTTTTGATTTTTGCCCCTTATTTTCTTCAGACAATGTTTCTCTTTGTGAAAGATAAATATTTATTTTTTCATCATATACTTGCTTTTGAAATTTTACTCCTTGTATCTGAGAACGCATGATTAACCAAATGCCAGATCCACCTAAAATAAACCCAATTATTAAACTAAGTATAATTTCCATAAATAAATTAATCTAAATAAAAGTCTGTGTTTTACAATGACACTTATTTAAATAATTCCCCGTTGTGAGACTTAAATTAATAAAATCTATTAGCAAAAAACAAAATAGTATTCACTCTCACTTTATAAAAGTAACCATGACCAGTATAAATCTTGACAATTTAAGCAAAGATAATCGCGATCGCTTACAGCAAAGAGCAGCAATTCATGGGATATCGCTTGAATCAGAACTAGATTCGATTTTAACCAGTGTTTTTGAACCTAAAACCGCAGAAAATTCTCTCAAAGAGTTACTTCTTTCTATGCCTGATGTGGGCGAAGATGAGGATTTTAATCGTGTTAGAGATAATGCTAAAGAAATTTCGCTGTGACCAAATATTTGCTCGATATAAACGTTATTTCCGAACTGCGTAAGAAAAAGCGATCGCCATTAATGACAGAATCTAATTTTCGAGAACTAATCCAAATTCCTGCATACTGTTTGAGCGATCGCTCTAGAATCTACTTGCCAGAAAGTTGTATAGAAATAAATAAGGAAAAATTTGTAGCGATCGGTTTAGAAAAAAGTAAAGCTGCCGAACATTGGGAAGATGGTGACTGTATCAATATTCTAATTTTGGTTAAAGCTGACGATGGAAAATATTACTTCTCCAAGATAGAACATCCTGTCGATATACTTTCCCCTCGAAACGCCAACGACGATCTAAATATTCACTGGGTTGAAGACACCGCTCAACCCCTTGAAAACGAGTTTATTAATAATCTATATACTTTAAATGACTCACGTAGTGAATACACGTTAACTATTAACGAAAAACCTTTTCAGATTTACGAAAAATATCTCTGTCATTTAATCTCGGTAGGCTATGAGACTTGGGAACATTATGATAAAAGTAAAGTTGAAGTTTCAGGCTATTTTCAGGTGCGTTGCCAACTTTCTTCAAAATGGTTTAGTACCGCTTTAGATCATTTGCCCATAAAAACATTAGGATATCCGATCGGCATAGACCTTCTATTACAAACATCTGTCTTTGAATATCAGCCTTTTGAATTGTGGAGTGGCAATGTAACTGTAGATGGTTTTAAAGTCAAATTAGAGTCAAGATATAGCGGTGTTCAGGTTTATTAAGTACACTTATTTTGCTTGTTCATTGAGATTGGAACTTATAACTGTACTTAGCTTGTTTGCACACCGCTGTAAATAAAAGCGATCGCTTGTCGTAAAGAGCAGCAATTTATGTGCGATCGCTATAGTATGTTGAAGTTAAATAAATTTAGAAAATCAGCAATTTGCCTAAGAAAATTCGTGAGTTAAAAGCAATGTTGTTGAAGGCAGGATTTGAACTAATGCCAAAACGAGGTAAGGGAAGTCACGCCATATATCAATATCCAGGGACTACAATAAGAGTAAACTTACCTGGAAAAGATGGATCGGATGCCAAAGCATATTCAGAAAAGCAGGTAAAACAAGCTATTGAAAGAGCCAATAATGAATCATAAGTATCAAATAACTATTGCTTGGAGTCAAGAAGACGAGTGTTATTTAGCTTATCTTCCCGATTTCGC
>JBCCDL010001056.1:0-1829 GCA_039030815.1 Cyanobacteria bacterium P01_A01_bin.83
AGAAGATTTATATCCTGATTCCCAACAATTCCGACCTGAAAGATTTTTAGAGCGTCAATATACCCCTTATGAGTTTCTGCCTTTTGGTGGTGGGGTGAGACTTTGTTTGGGTTACGCTTTGGCAATGTTAGAAATGAAATTAGTCATAGCTTCAATCGTATCTAAATACAATTTGGAGTTAGCTGATAATAAACCCATCAAGCCAATGCGCCGCGGGGGTACCATCACGCCATCCAATGGAGTGCCTTTAGTTGTGACTGGTTTTCGTTAACTATTGATTGTTGGCATTCTGTGGGAATAGAGTCTTTAAAATATTGCTCTACCTCTGATCCTGATTATCTAACTTAAAAGTATTGTGGCTGAAACTAATGCTCACAAAAGGTTTAGGGTCAGATGACTCTTTGATAAACAGATCATTACCCTACGCTTGATTAAACTTCTTCCACGAATCATAATGAACAAACTAACCAAACGGATAAAACATATTAGTCTGTTATTCATGCAAGAAGTCTATTTAACATGAGCGTCTAGCCAAGCAAAAAATAAATCTGCATAAAAAAATAAACCAACCGTATCTAGTAAATGTAAGCAAAACACACTAATTTTGATTTTAACTAGATACAAAACCATGAAAAAATCCACTTTAGCTCTTCTAACTACTGTTATTACCTTTGCTCCTTTAACTGCTTTTGCTCAAGACGCTCAAACCAGTGTTCAAAACAATGTCAACTCCGCCTCTGCTGTAGGGGATGCTAACTTTATTCAGCAAGACGCTACTCAAACCAGTATTCAAGACCAACTAGACTTAGGGGCATACGGTATCCCTGATGCACCTGATGCTCAAACTTCAGTCCAAAACAACGCTAATTCTGCTGCTGCAATTGGTAATTATAATGTTATCGACCAAGATGCAACTCAAACTAACATCCAAGACCAAGTCGATCTAAATCAATATCTGCCTCAAGGTTACGGCTACTAACTAAACTTTCTCTCTTTCACTAGTTTTAGACAAACATTAAAGTCCTGGTCACCGTTACACTGCCTTAAGAAGACAGTGCCTGCGGTGACTTCGTTTATTTTAGCCAGGGCTTATTTTTATTAATGATTTAAATGTTGCTGATCTATCGAGAGGATAAAATCTGTAAAATCTGATCTTGGAGTTGTTGATAATTAATTTTTCCTCGATTGTTACGAGGTAGTTGTTTCAATTCGATCCAGTTTTTGGGCTGCTTATATTTTGCTAATTGGAACTGAACTGTTTGTTTAATTGTGTCTATTGGCGGCGAGGAGGATTCTACAGGAACATATACAGCAGTGACGGCTTGACCCCATTTGAGATCTGGGATGCCAATGACACAGATATCTTTAACTAAGTTAGTAGCATATATTGCTGATTCTACTTCTAGGGGAAATACATTTTTACCACCTGTGATAATTTTCTGACTATTTCTGCCAACTAAATGTAAATAACCGTTTGAGTCGAAATAACCTAAATCATCAGTAGTTAATGAGCTATCTGGGATAGAAAACTGGGGATAGTAACCTAAATAGAGAGATTTACTTTTAATTTTAATTAAACCAACGTTACGCTCTATTAATCTTGATGCTGTTTGTTCAAATGAGAATTGTTGAGTAAGATCTTGATGGCATGTATTGACAATCTCTACTTGTGCCTGGGGTAAAACTAAACCGTTACTGTTGTTTCCCTGCCAAAAATCTTCTGGTTTTAAAACTACTATTCCCGAAGCAGTTTCTGTCATTCCATAGGTCAAAGCTAGAGGAATTTTATGCTTTCTGGCAGAATCTAAAAGCGATCGCCTTGCTGGCGC
>JBCCDL010001057.1:0-1825 GCA_039030815.1 Cyanobacteria bacterium P01_A01_bin.83
AGTTTTGATGCTGCATCTATACTTTGTTCATTCAAAGTCTTTCTTAAGTCATTTGCAGATTCAACATCTCCCTCTTCTACTAAGTTATCAATTTTTGTAATAATCTTTTTAGCTTTAGCATAAGTACGACCACTTCCTAATCCTACGATACTGGCTACCCTGTCACGAGTTTTACCAAAAGTAGTAAGGGATAAATCTTCCCTTACTGATTCATTGACACCCCTACCTAACTTTTGGTTAGTAATAAATGCAGCCAATTTTTTTCTCTGCTTAGCTTTTACTTTTTCAATACCCTCCCAAGCAAGAGCTTCCCTTACTTTCTGCTCGTTAGTTTTTTTACGTTCTCTGTTTTCAAGTAGCAGCAATTCTAACTCTGCTTCTAAATTAGGAAATTCTCTAATTTCAACCGGAATAGTCCCCCAATTTAAAGCGATCGCTGCTTTCCAATATGGGTATCCGTTGACAATAATATTTTCAGTGTTAATCAGTAATGGTCTAGGATATTGCTGATTGCTTATCAATCTCATAACATCAGATAAATCCTCCTCTTCACCATAAATTGATAGATAAGATGGATGAGGAACAAGAGATTTGGGGTCAACAGAATGAAATACTGGATTCGGCTGCTGAATTTGGTTCACATAACCCCCTTATAAAAAATTACAAATCTTTTATTTAACTCTTTTAAATGACATCGAAGCTCATGAATTTATTACGGTAAAATGGAGTAACTGTAACATTCATTAGCAAATGCCTTGACAACACTTGCCTGCGTTCCTATTGAAGGATCGGCAAATGCATCGGAAAGTATCTGCTCTCGAATCTATCAGCTACCTTAAACTCAGGTTGCTGACTTCATACAATTACTGTCTCTATTTCATTCTTGATTGATGGTTTAGCCAAAAATGTCCAACATGTTGGACGAATACTTTATTAAAGTACATCATATTGGTACCGATTAAAAGCTGTTTAAGTTAAAATTTTACGAAAAAATATAAATCCTCAATATGGCAACCAAGGCACAAAGATTGGCAAAGTTAATCAAACAGCTACGAGGTGATGCATCCCAGCGTCGTTTCTCCGAACAGTTGGGTGTGAGTAAGTCATCGGTCAATTTTTGGGAATCTGGTCTGTCTTTCCCTGATACTGAAAATTTAGAGAAGTTGGCTACCTACAAAGGCTGGACTCTTGCTCAACTACAAGATTACCTCACTAAGGGAGAACTGCCATCTGACGATTCGCTACAACAAATTTTAACTCAACTGCGATCGCTTCCTACAGATGCTGTAGTTAAAATTGTTTCCGTAGGAGTTGAAACATTAGCTAGTAGAAGTCAGTCCACACAAATAAATAACAACAAGCATTTATCGGCTTAATTTCACTCAAATAAATAGAGTTAGGTTTACAGTTCTTTTTCTTCCTCCTTAAATTACAAAGAAAATGGAACGGTGAATACGTCCTTTATCAAGTAAAATCTCAGCTTCTCATTGATTATCTCTGTTTTACTTGATATCTATCAAGCAATTTTCTCTCCATTCAGATTTGAGTAAATCATCCTAAAGTGATAAATCTTCTGCATTCAAACTTTAGATAGATGACTGCTGTATATTTTCCTTGAAAGTAGTAAATTATTTTATACTTAGCACTAATAAGTATTTTCAGTAGACGAAATAAGATAGGGCAATCAATTTAGATATTGATGATACCAATAATGTAATTAAAATATTTATAATCATAAAATGTCCGATCTGATAAAAATTAATGTAACAAATAAAACAATTAAATCAAACCTACAATGTTACTTTTCTTAATAATTGGATAAAAT
>JBCCDL010001058.1:0-1822 GCA_039030815.1 Cyanobacteria bacterium P01_A01_bin.83
TCCGTTTCTTTCATCACTCGTCCTGCCGATTCAATTGCCTGACTAACGCTAATTTGATAGCTCATAAAGGGTAAATCACAGACAACAAGAGCGCGTTTAACGCCACGACAAACTGCCTTAGCATGATGAATCATCTCATCTAAAGTTACGGGTAAAGTGCTGTTGTGTCCTAACCCCACCATTGCCAAGTAATCACCGACTAATATTAAATCGACTCCAGCTTGGTCTAGGATCTGCGCCAAACTATAGTCCCAAGCTGTTAGGGAAATTATTGAGCGACCTTGGTCTTTCCATTGTCTTAATTGTTGTAAAGTTACTGCCATCTGGATCTAAGCTGGAGCTAAATATTTTATGAGCTACTTGACTATTGTAAAAGCAGAAATACAGCCTTGTGCCAAATAAACTAATACATTGGGCAATTTAACTTGTGTCGTAGCAGATTAATTTATCTGCGTTCACCTATGGACGTTATCAGCGTTGGGACATTTTAAAAAATTACTACTACATGCGGCGAACTAAGCGCCTTTGTTACTTACGAACTAGTAAATTCCGTAATGTCCTAATTTGACTTTGTACGGCTATATTTATCCCTAAATTCCGTTAAGTAGACAATAATTATAATAGAAAGCTCAAAACATAAGACGATAAACTAAATAGATATGACTGCGATCGCCATTACAGACACTCCCAAAACTTGGAACTGGCAAGGACATAATATTACTTATCAGCAAGCTGGAAATACAGGTGCAGCAGTAGTTTTTGTCCATGGATTTGGGGCATCTTGGGGACACTGGCGACAGAATTTACCTGTGTTAGGAGAATCCTGTCGTTGTTATGCGATCGATTTGATTGGGTTTGGGGGGTCAGATAAGCCCCAGCCAGGGACAGGTATTGACTATACTTTTGAAACCTGGGGTCAACAACTAGCAGATTTCTGTCGCGAAGTTGTTGGTAGTCCAGCTTTTTTGATTGGTAATTCTATTGGCTGTATTGTAGTAATGCAGACGGCGGTAGAGTATCCAGAATTAGCCCTAGGAGTAGCGGCGCTTAATTGTTCAGTGAGGCTATTACATGAACGTAAACGAGTTACTTTACCCTGGTATCGTAACTATGGTTCGTTAGTTATGCAGCGGATACTAGGGAATAGACAAATTGGCAGTTTCTTTTTCCAACAGATTGCTAAACCAAAAGTAGTGCGTAATATTCTGCTTCAGGCTTATCGTCGCCCCGAAGCCGTAACCGATGAACTAATTGAGATGTTGATGAAGCCAGCTCAAGATCCAGGTGCTGCGGACGTATTTCTAGCATTTACCCGTTATTCTCAAGGTCCTTTACCAGAAGATCTACTACCTCGTCTTACTTGTCCTACTGTTTTACTATGGGGCACAGAAGATCCCTGGGAACCTGTAGCCATGGGCAGAGAATTAGCAAAAATAGCCACGGTAGATCAATTTATCCCCCTCGAAGGTTTGGGTCATTGTCCCCAGGATGAAGCTCCAGAGGTCGTTAATCCTGTGTTATTAAATTGGATTCAAGAGCATCAATAAAGTTGCTTTTCTTGATTGTTTTAGGCACTTCCATAAAGCGATCGCTTAAAAAATAGAATATAATGTGGCTTCTTTTAGTATCAAAATATTATTCAGAGATGAATTATTCTGGTCTGTATACTGCTGAAGCTGTCTTTTTATTAATAAGAGAATAAAAGGCAAAAGACTTAATTTAGCGCTCTGGCAACCGTCGAATCAACCAGTAACTAATAGAGAGCGCGAAAATTGCCGCAGCTAAAGCAATTAGCTCGTTGCCAGAATACTTTTGCAAATCA
>JBCCDL010001059.1:0-1803 GCA_039030815.1 Cyanobacteria bacterium P01_A01_bin.83
AACCGCAGAAGTTCTTAAAAGGTACAAATCTGAACTGCAAGTCATCGCCGTAGAACCAATTGGTAGTCCTGTACTATCTGGAGGAAATCCAGGTTCCCATAAGATTCAGGGAATCGGTGCTGGATTTGTGCCTGAAGTGTTGAAGTTAGATTTGATTGATGAAGTTGTCACCGTAACTGATGATGAGGCGATTGAATTTGGTCGTCGTTTGGCTCGGGAAGAAGGTTTGCTATCTGGGATCTCTACTGGTGCAGCCCTCGCAGCGGCAGTTAAAGTGGCGCAAAAACCAGAAAATAAAGATAAGTTAATTGTGATGATTCAGCCTAGTTTTGGTGAACGTTATCTTAGTACCCCCTTATTCGCCGATTTGGAACAGCCTGTATTTAATTAAATTAAGGATTAAGAGTCAAATTCTTCAATACATGCGGATCAGATCTAGATTTATATCTTTCAACCTCACCCTAATAAAGTCTGCGAAAATGATAATAAGCCGTGAATCACTATCAAGTTCTCCAAGTTAATTCCCAAGCGACTCAGCAAGAGATCAAACAGTCCTATCGACGTTTAGCCAAGCAGTTTCATCCAGATAGCCAGCAATCGACTGATTCCGAGCAAATTATTGCCCTTAATGCCGCTTATGAGGTTTTGGGCGATCGCCAGAATCGACGCAGATATGACCGACAACAGCAGCTTGGTCAAGCCAATGATTTTTGTGCCAAGCGACAGGCAAGAGATGCTGCGGCTCAAAGACAGTATCAACGTCAGCGGGCTAACCATCCTCCTGAAGTTACTTACCAGCAGTGGTTGCAAGAAGTTTATTTCCCGATTCATCGTTTAGCTAGCGAGATCCTCAACCCTCTAGAAATAGAAATAGATCGCTTGTCTGCCGATCCTTTTGATGATGATTTGATGGGAGATTTTGAAACATATTTAGATACCTGCGAGGAATATTGGCAGCTTGCACAGCAAACAATTTCCTCTCAACCCAATCCTTCCCAGCTTGCGGGAGTTGCTAGCAATCTATACTATTGTCTCAATCATATTGGCGATGGTATCAAGGAATTAAAGTGGTTCACCATGAACTATAACGATCAGTATCTTCATACAGGACAGGAAATATTCAGAATTGCCGAGCGATTGCACCATCAGGCTCAAGAAAGAGCAGTATCTTTTTTGTGATTTTAATTAGATGTTGAGCAAGGCTGTTAATCTTATCGATTATTGAATTGGGTTTTTGATCAATGCTTAATGAAAGTACGATCACTATTTTCAATTCTGCGTAAGACAAACTTATGTTTGTTTTAGCTGCTATTGCATAATAAAGATTTCACATCAATAAATATAAATAATTACTGGCAAGGCACAATACTAGAATTGCCTGCTACACAAATTGCTGTAATTCAGAAATCGCGGCTAATCTCTTGCTTAGAGTTGACTTCTTATCGCCAGCATTGCTAAAAACTGCTGCTTTTTTCATCACTAATTTCTTTACTAGCTTAATAAATATTTTTATTAAAATAGTCTACAAAGGTTTAATTCACTTTTATAAAATTAGCGATCGCTCATACAACTTTAACGCGATTGATCATAGTGACCGCCTATGGCAAATATATAAATATAGCCATCGTCGAATTTATAGATTACTCGGTCTTTGTGCGACAGTCTTCGAGACCAAAATCCAGAGAGATTATGCTTCAGCGGTTCGGGTTTTCCAATTCCTGAACTGGGATCTTCCCTGAGCATTTCCTTGAGAATTTTACAAAGATTATTATGTAGCTTTTTATCTTTTGCTCTCAATTTCTC
>JBCCDL010001060.1:0-1777 GCA_039030815.1 Cyanobacteria bacterium P01_A01_bin.83
GCCAAAGTACCTACCGCAGAAGCAACTACCGCATAAGGATCGGTTAAGGTGGAAGCTGTAACCATTGCCGAGAAAGTAGAGGCGTTAATCGTGTGTTCAGCGTGTAGCGTTAGGCAGACATCAAAGATCTTTGCCTCTAGAGGATGAGGTTCTCGTTCCGTCAGCATGTATAGAAAGTTAGCCGCATAATCTAAATTATCATTAGGCTTAATTGCATCATTTCCCCGTCTCATCTGATGAAATGCCGCCACCATCGTCGGAATTTTCGCCAAAATTCGCACTACCGCCTTTCTAATATACTCAGGATCGTCTAAAGCACGACGAGCATAAAACAAGCCCAATGCCGCAGCAGATGTTTGCAAAGCGTCCATGGGGTGACCAGTTTCAGGACAGCACTTCATCATGTCCCGAATGCGATATTTAATCCGACGATGAAGTAGAATATCTGTTTTAAACTCTTCCAGTTGCTTTTGGCTAGGAAGCTGACCCCAGATCAGTAAATATGCTGTTTCTAAAAAACTGCCTCTTTTAGTTAGTTCATTGATCGCAATCCCGCGATACTCTAAAATTCCTTTTTGACCATCAACAAAACTAATACTAGATTTTGTAGCAGGTATGCCTTCTAAACCTGGCTTGTATTCGCAAAATGTTGCTGTCATTGATTTTCCTGAATAAATTCTAAGATAATATATGTTTTGAAAATAGCTTAGATCGAGAATTCGCGGCGGTGGGGAAAGTTACCGAAAACGCAATTAAGACTATATACTCTACTCAATATATATTTTATCTTCAAACATCAACTTGTTATCAGATGATTATCAAAATAAATCTTATTGCCAATAATGTGGTATCCGTAATTAAACTCAGATGCCTCACTTCTTTTATCTTAAAGCTTTTAGCCGTTAGCTATTAGCTATTAGCCTTAATTTAACTGCTAAAAGCGCAATTGGGTATAAGACCCCATTGCCTATGCAATGTCTACAATCAGGTATGGTTTAAGACCACAAAGGCGCCCCCTCATAACCCATGTTTTGATTGAAGCTAAGAGCTAAGAGCTAGGGCGAAGCCCTTTATTTTTTCTGTTTAACCTTGATATCAGATCAATCTTATTAAATCCGAATTAGGTTAATAAACTTTTGCCATTCATCATCACGAACTAACTGTAGTAGTCTGGCATCTTTAAAACTGTGAGGGAAAAAGCCCCATAACCCTAATTTTGGGAAAACAGCTAAATGTACCAAACCACAATTTTATTTGTACTATAATAGTAATTATATTGTCTCCAGATTTGTTAGTGAAAGTAAAAATAGCCTTAAATCTCAGTTAATATTAATTTTAACTATCTCCAGCTTGTAAAGTAGATACATTGATTTGTTGAGCTTTAAACATGACGGTCGAGTATTTTTTAAACATAAAAGATTTACCCAACAATCCTTTGTTGGCGGTCAAGTCAATTTGCGATGCGTTTGACTCTATGATTAATAGTCATTTTAAAAATGAACAAGGAGTTTACGAAATTTATGAAGTAAGCGCTCAATTGAAAGATATTTTCTTGGACTTTTATCATGTGTTGAAAAATCTACAAGAAAAATATGAATTAATTTATGTTCCAATTAGGCTTTATACTATCGACTCAAACGATATTAACTGCTATGAATTTATTCGGAGAACGTTCTTGAAAACTAGAGAACAAATTGCCGAACCTCTAAACAAACATCAAGAAGTAAAAAAGTTCTTAGATTCAAAAAATAGAATTGCTAACACGATGGGGTTCCAA
>JBCCDL010001061.1:0-1764 GCA_039030815.1 Cyanobacteria bacterium P01_A01_bin.83
AAAGCAGCCCAAAGACTTGATATGAGTCAGTCGGCAATGAGTCATGCTTTAAAAAGACTGCGAGCTATTTTAAATGATGACATTTTGATTCGCACCTCCAAGCAAATGGAAGTTACTCCTTATGCTCGTCAAATAAGCGATCGCATTGACCAAATTCTCAGAGAAATTCAGTCAACCTTATTGGAAAAAGAGACTTTTGATCCTGCTACGGCTGAAGAAACTTTTAAAATTGCCACGAGTGATTATGTTGAATCTACCATTGGCGTCAATTTACTACAGCAGCTAGCTAATCAAGCACCAGGTATCAAGATTCGGATTAGCAATGTTAATAAGAAAACTGTAATGGATGCTTTGGATGACAATAGTATCGATCTGGTAATTGATGCTGAATTACCTCTTAAAAACTGGCACGTAGAACAAGATTTGTACCAAGAAGAGTTTGTTTGTGTGGTGAGAGGAGATGATTCTTTAACCGAGTTATCTCTTGATGATTATGTAGAGCGATCGCATATTTTAGTTTCGATGCGCGATGACTTCCAAGGGGCTTACGACGAAATTTTAGACCGTCAAGAACAATCTCGACAGGTAATATGGTCTACCTCTCACTTTATGACAGTTCCCTTTTTGCTAGCTAATTCAGATTGCGTGGCATTACTTCCGAATCGGATGGCGCAACACTGTGCTAAAAACATTAACCTCAAGCTGTTACCACCACCAATTGAAATTGAAGGATTTGCTGTATCGATGGTTTGGCATCAGCGTAATCAAAATAGTCCTCAACATCAGTGGCTACGACAGCAAATAGTTAATGCTGTACGAGATATTTAGTCGAAAGCATTTATGGTCTTCAGATACATCGAGTAAATACGATACAGACAATCTACTGCTTTAGCAGTACCAAACGAAATACAAAAAATACAAAAAAAATTCAGGATAAATGAAACATATGTTCAAGAAACACTTTACAAATTGAGTGATTCTACGGTTAAATACTTAATGAAAATACGCTAGGAAATACGATAAAAAATATAGAACTCTCTGAGTTACCGTCTGACATCATTTTTACTTGTTAACTTGCAACAATTGGTAAAATACTGCTTATGTCTACTGCACTTTATTTAATTTTGCTTTTGATTATGACTAGATACTTTGAATATTAAAACTAAACCAAGTATCTGAAGTATCTACTGAACGTTCATATTGATAATGTTCGCCTATCGCAGAAAACAAACTAGCTGATAAACGGGGTAAATTCAGTCAACGAAGCAAAATAACAAATCATTAAAAAG
The DNA here is from genome assembly GCA_039030815.1 of Cyanobacteria bacterium P01_A01_bin.83. Classification (GTDB taxonomy): domain Bacteria; phylum Cyanobacteriota; class Cyanobacteriia; order Cyanobacteriales; family Xenococcaceae; genus Waterburya. The sequence continues at coordinate 1,290 of JBCCDL010001061.1, forward strand.
TTTTTGCTCCGTTATTACAGCAGAGTTTTGGTCTATTGCACCATGAATATTGCCAATTGATTAAAAAATAATTAGATTATCTTAATGTCAAACTACAGTTTTTAATACTAAATCCTGTTGACATACAAGGCTCTTTCGCTAAGTTGGGGTAGAAGGGTTTGATGGGATTTCATACCTTTAATCTGTAGTGCCTTTTGGGAATCGGATTTAGTATAATTCCTCAATAGAGCGATCGCTTTTTGATAATAGAAGGAAATAATCAGAAAAAAACTATTTTTAGGTTTACTAAAATTACAATTGCTTGAAAAACATTTAGAACTGTCTTGAAAATAGAAGCTAGAACAATGTAAATTCGTTAAACATTCTATTTGCATCCCTGGGTTGTGAACGACAGTTCATGGCATCTCTTGCATGAATAGTAAATTAATCTCTATTACCCATTACCCATTACCCATTACCCATTACCCATTACCCA
>JBCCDL010001062.1:0-1762 GCA_039030815.1 Cyanobacteria bacterium P01_A01_bin.83
TCCTAAAGAATAACTATTTGGTGCATTATCTACATGATAAAATCGGGCTTTGCCGACATGATCTGATAACCCATATTGAAATGCTTTCGTATTAATTAGGTTATTAATTCTAATATTTTTCTCTAAAATGGGATGGGTTTCAACAGCAGGTTCAAAAGAGAAAACTTTGCCTGAACTGCCGACTAATTTCGCAGCAACTACCGTGTAGATGCCGTAGTTAGCACCACCATCAATAAATACTTGTCCAGGAGCAAGTAAGTTTTCTAAATAAATTAATTCTGGATCATAATTTTCCCGTGTAACAAAAATTCCAGTTGAGCCTGCACGACGGAATCTAGGTGGTAAGAAAAAAGAACAGTTCCATCTTTGTAAATTAATTATTGCAGGTATTTTTAGTAAGCAATGAATAGACCATAATCCAGTACGAAAAATCGCCTTAAAGGAAGATTCTTTAAAAGTTTGATGCTGTTTAAGATAATGCCATCGCTGATAGAAATAATTAAAATCCAGTTTATTTGCAGTCATAGATATAAATAATATTTTGAGATATTGTGTTTTAGGGTTGTAATTAGCTACTTAATTCATTATTGGTTTTTGTTGGTTTTGACCAATGATCGCAGCTTAAATTTTGAAAAATTACTTCAGCAAATCTGTGAGGATTATTTTGCTCAGCAAAAGCTTTCATTTGATTGAAATCGCATACTTCCTGGGGAGAACTTAACGCCAGTTTGGTAATACCTTGAGCAATTTCACTGGATACTGTCGAATCTACTGTCAATCCTAGCTGATAATGACGAGTCAATTCTCCCATTAATCCGTAATCAGAAGATAAAACAGGTTTTTGAGCTTCTGCTGCTCTGGCTAGAATTGCGCTCATGCCCACATGACGTTGATATGGAGCTAGAATAAAATCCGCTATCTCGAAATAGGGCTTAATTTCTTGATCGCTAATAAAGCGATCGCAGATAACTACTTGGATCGCTTTATTCTGGCGCAGTAATTCTATTTGTGGGTTAATTTTTAGCTTAACTGAAGGACTTATTGGTCCCACCAGTAAGATACAGATTTGATGAGTGATAGTTGAGGGAAGTAATGATAATGCATCTAGTAGTTGATCTAGTCCTTTTCGCCTAGTTAAACATCCAAATAAGAGAAAGACTTTTCGCTTAGATTCTATTCCTAAATCAGCTCGGATCTCATCAGGTTGCAAGGTATAATTTTGATAGGTTTTAACTGGATCACCTAGATGTATTGATTTGGCAGAAGTCTTAAATCTTTTTAGATATTTGATCGCAAATGGATCGAGACAGAATATTGTTTTAAGCTTTCTCTGGCGTAATACTAGTGTTAGATGTAATTTTTCTCGCTTTTGATGCCAACGCTCGGGAAGTGAATACTGGTGATTATCGAACTCATGATAGTGAAATCTTGGTCTAAAATAAATTGCCGATGTTGGACATGGTGGAGCTTTTCCTAATAGAATAGGCAATTGATATGTATCAAAATACATTAATAAAGCCTGAGTTGACTGAAGCAGTTTGGCATATTTACAAAATAAATTCCACTCTTGAAAACTTAATTTTCTACTGGAGAAAAAACTAGAACGAGAAGCTAACTCAGCTCTTTCCTTACTACTTATAGGTACAAAGTTGATCTGACTTTGATTAGTTTTTTTACCCTCATTTACTACATCACTATGATGTTCCATAAATTCGGGCAAGACAACAATATCTAGGTATCCCGATAAATTATGTTCTTGCAA
>JBCCDL010001063.1:0-1747 GCA_039030815.1 Cyanobacteria bacterium P01_A01_bin.83
AGGAAGTTACGCCGATTAGTTTTTTGACTCATAGTTTTTAATTTCAGCTTTAGCTTTTATTTTAGCGATAATAGATTTTTGGCAATTAATTTATGGAATCATTTGATACCGTTTGCTCATTTATTTGTCTTCTCCAACTCCTTAGTACTGCTAAGGAAAAGTAGGAAGTAGGAAGTAGGAAGTATGTATTTTGCGTTGTTGGCTCGTTTTTATTCGTGGGCTTATTTAAGCCCAACTCTACTAGTTGAGAACTTTGAAAATCAGCAATACCGTTAGAATTAATTTAGAATCTGAAGGGGAAAAAGTAATGAGTAACTATGGCACCAAGGGGGTATAAAAATGCTTAGAACTTTACACAACTGCCAACTGAGCTTTTTGTCATCCTTAGTAATATTACCAGTAATTTTGTTGACGACGATAGTTGAGGCTCAGACTGTTCCTAGGGGTGCCAATACAACTACAGTACCAAACACGGGCAATTTTAATCCTGGTGGTCACAATGAGATTAAACCAATTAGACAACGAGGTTCTTTTTTAGACTCTGGTAGAGGTTCTCAGCAATTTTTCCAGCAGGATCGCAAACAGTTGTTTTTTCTTCCCGAAGATAACTCTGAACCTATTTTGCAAATAGATGAAGAACTAGAGCCACAGGAATTAGATGAAGCAAATCAAAAATCGTCAACAGAATTGGAATAAGATCAGTGGCATTATTTTATTATTTATTTTATTGATTTGTAGTTAATTAACAATGATCAAATGTCACAAACTTATCTGATTACGGGAGCAAATAGAGGAATTGGTTTGGAATACTGTCGTCAACTCCAAGAAAAAGGACACCAAGTAATTGCCGTTTGCAGATCCCCTTCACCAGAGTTAAAAGAGTTGGACGTTGAGATCGAGTCCAATATTGAACTTACCGATTTAACAGCAGTACAAGATTTGGTCAAAAGCCTCAATGAGAGAAATATTGATGTGTTGATCAATAATGCAGGAATTGTGGAACGGATTTCCTTAGAACAGCTAGATTTTGCTAGTATTCGGCGTCAGTTTGAGATAAATGCGATCGCGCCTTTACGTTTAACGAGGATATTGTTGCCTAATTTAAACTCTGGTTCTAAAGTTATTTTGATGACTAGCCGCATGGGTTCTATTGGCGATAATACTTCTGGTGGTTCCTATGGTTATCGAATGTCTAAAGTGGCATTGTCGATGGCAGGAAAATCTTTAGCTCATGACCTTAAACCGAAGGGGATTGCGGTGGCGATTTTGCATCCCGGCTTGGTTAAAACACGAATGACTAGTTTTACTGATTCTGGTATTACCCCCAAAACATCAGTTGAGAATTTACTAGAGCGAATTGAAAATTTAAATTTAGAGAATACAGGAACATTTTGGCATGCTAATGGTGAAATACTACCTTGGTAATTTTCAGTAATTTATCTAAAAATTGTTTTTTAATAACAAAAAAAAATTCCTTAGCCCATATAATAAATAAAGACTAAAGGAAGTTTTAAAATTAATAATTACTGATTAAATATCGAGCGAGCTAAATGCTGTTTACTACCTCAGACCGTTTTGGTGAAGGGTTGCGCCTTCCCTCGGCAGTAATTAAGTGGAGGAAGCGATAAAAACTCCACACCGATTAACTCTGTTTGACTGTCTGAAAACCTGCCAGTTCGCTCTCCTTCGGTTCTCAGCAATGGGTCACAACGGTACAACCCCCATCCAGTCGAAATATTTGTTTTGA
>JBCCDL010001064.1:0-1747 GCA_039030815.1 Cyanobacteria bacterium P01_A01_bin.83
ACTTTGGCTTAATTCAGATTCTAATTTATCAGGCACAACAGTTAACCAATGGACAATAACTCTTGACCAGCCAATTTGCAATCTCCAGCTTGATGCTCAAGGCTGCTGGGTAAGTACCCTCTCTTCAATCTACTATTTTCCCCAAAATACCACTAGCAAAGAGTTTCAATTTTTTACAGCAACGGCTCTCCCTATTACCTCTTTTGCCACTAATAATTTAGTTACGGGTATTGATACTTTGGGATCTTGGCTGGCAATTTCCTATCTGCCAAATAAATCCCGAACCCCGATGTTTGAGATTTTTAATTCCAATTGTCAGCTCAGGCGATCGCAAATTAACCGCAAACCTTGGCAGGTTTTAATTGCTCTGGATAACCGACATGGTTTGGCAATCTATCAAAACCTTAATCGACAGAGCGAATTTTATCTATTTAATCGGCGAGGAAACTGGCTGGCTAATTTTACCGCTAAAGTTAAGCTAGATTTGATTACTTTCAATCGACAGTTTGCTACTCAAATTTTGGCAACCGAGTCAGACAATCCTGGTACGGCAATTCTAATCAAGATTAAAAAATTGCGGATTGAACGGATTGAACTCGGTATTATTCCCACCCTAATTGTTTCTTGTCCCCAAGGTTATCTGATGGCAGATCCTCAAGGTCGCATGGTACTAGTTGATGGCAATACCTACCTGATTCAACATTATCAAATACCCTTACCCAGTAATTCTCTCGTTACAGCGATCGCTATTGCTCAAACACAATTATTAGTAGCCTTTGCTTCACAGTCACAGTCTTATCTCCAAAAATTTTCTTGGTCAGAAGTTATCGAGCAACCAGCTTAAGTTTTGGGGTAAATATTAAAATTTAAATCTCTTTTGCCTTAAATCATACCAAATTAAATGGCTTTTTTTACACATAAATCGTAAGGGCGAAGGTTGGTTCGCCCCTACCAGAAAGATCTGTCATCTTTTAAATTTAAAATGGGATCAGGATGTAGCAGTCCTATTTCATTAACTGATGTTACGCGCTCGTTGATTTATGATTGGCAGGTATTAGGTATTCAACTAACGAGTGACTAATTTATCTATAGTTATGTATTTGTTTTTTAAGAAGTCCACCACAAATTATTACGTTTAATCTAAGTACATGCTTAGTTAACTAATCTAGAGAAAAGTATTAGTGATACTAGATTGTCTAGCAGAGAAAATAAGTACAAATACCTAATTACATCTTAAGCAGTAATGTAAATATAATTTACATTTTTTGCTAATAGCAATGGTGAAAAGATTGAAGTCAATAGAGCGTAAAAATAAAACTCGTTAAAGATGCACTGATATAAAAATACGATATATTTATTAGCTATGATTTGGCAAATGTATATCAATTGCTAGTAAACAAAATCACCATAAAGTAAGGAGAAAAGTAGTGAGCAGCTCTAATGTTAGATTAACTAATGTATCTAATCTAAATGAATTAGAAAGGCAAGCAATTCATAATTCTAGTTTGATTCAGCCTCATGGCATGGTTTTAGTATTAAATGAGCCTGAATTGGAAATAGTTCAAGTAACGACTAATTGCTATTATGCTTTCGGGATTCGCCACCAAGAGATGATTGGCAAAACTCTAGAGGAGCTTTTCGACCCGTTTCAATTTGATATTATTCAGCGCGGTATAACTCAACAAAACCTAGATTTTATTAACCCAACTAAAATGTGGGTCAGAAAAAATGGTGGTGAATATGTGAT
>JBCCDL010001065.1:0-1739 GCA_039030815.1 Cyanobacteria bacterium P01_A01_bin.83
TATCGTCTTGATTTTAGGTGGATTGAGCTTAGGCTTCTTGATGCTGAAGATTCAAGGTGGAGAACCAGAATAAGCTCCTATCAATTATAATTATTAACTTTTAAGCGATTGTCTCTTAACGGGCGATCGCTTTTTTATTTTTATTTATTACTTAATCGGCAATATCAGAATTTAAAAGCTAAAATTATTTGCTAATTATTCTGTTAACTTCAATAGCAAGATTAGGAAATGCTAAAGAATAAGTCTTACCTTCACTTAGAGTTGATTTTGAAGCGTATTCAGTTTCCTGTGGGTCGCGAAAAATAATAAGCTGTCTTTTTTGAAGATTTACCACCCAATATTCTTTGATTCCTGCCTCTGCATAGATCTTAGTCTTGATATTTAAGTCCTTTTCCAAACTGGAATTAGAATACTCAATTAGCCAAAAGATATTTTCAGGATAAGGATGATGTGCTAGGTATTCTCTACCTATTCTTTGGACAACTGCAATATCTGGTTCGGGTTCGCTATCATTAGGCAGTGTAATCGGTTTACCTGATCGGATTGAAGCTTGTTTGTCAAGTAAATCTCTTAGATAGTCTTCTGCTTCACTACTAAAATAAGCATGAGCCTCACCTTCAGGGGACATCTCAATAATTTCTCCTTTTAATAACTCTACCTGACGATTATCTAATAATCCTGCCTCAATCATGGAGTGGTATTCGGTAATCGTCCATTTAGCTAAGGTCATAGTCATCTGGGGAAAATTTAATCAAAATTTGTAGCTCTGAATTATTTATCATTTTAGCTTTTAAGCAAATTTAATTCTCACGTTGTAAATAAGTTTGGTTAGAGATAGCCCGAAGTAAATTAGATGTCCATTTTAATGGCAGTTTGCATCCTGCCTCAGTTACACCATCGTCAAAAGGCAATGATTTTTTCGATCTTGTTATATGTACCAAAGCTTTTTTATTATTTTGCATCGGATCTCTAAGATCAAGTTTGTTTGTTGGAATTTTTAAGATGGAGAATACGTCCTAAAATCTATAAATTTCAATTTGCTGCATTTTGATTTAAAAAGCCTTCCTGTAATGACCAACTAAGATAATAATGCTCCAACTTCCCAAATCTTCGGAGTAAAAAGCCTAAACGGTTTATCGCTGATGGTTCGGCTTCTATACAGAACTCAAATATCTGCCTTCGTGGTAATTGAGCATTATTGTTGAAGCGAAATTGTAAAGCGCAGTGTCCTAATGAGTCTGTTGTAAAAGCCCTTAAACGGAAATAGTAGGCAAACTTATCTTCACTACGTTCCGAACCAACTTCCCACAAATATGTGTCTTTACAATGTCGGGGAAACTTTTCTAGAACCTTAGCCCATTCCAGAAAACAGTCGGCATTCGCATAGAATTTGCAAATGCTACTCATATAATCATTAGAAATTTTTAACTCTAGATGAACATGATAGGGTTCTTCGTAAGGATGTCGAACAATTTCAATTCTAGATGTCATTTAATTTATTAAGTGGATAAATTGAAATATTAAATTTAGATGCGATCGCTTTTTTATTATTACGAACACTAACCTAAAAAAGATTAGCCTTGTTTTGTTTCTTTAATAAATACTGTTGATGTTCTTCGGTTGCCAAATAGTAATCTTTTGCGGGTTTAATTTCAGTTACGATATCTCGCTCATACTTTCCTGACTGCTGTAACTGTTGTTTCGATTTACGAGCAATTTGCTCTTGTTCGGGATTGTGA
>JBCCDL010001066.1:0-1735 GCA_039030815.1 Cyanobacteria bacterium P01_A01_bin.83
GCGCACCTCGGCTTCCGTCCAAGGTTTATGGATTGCCCCTAACTCATTACCTAGATATCTTGCGGGCTTGGCAATGGTGGAATCTATAGGGTTATCACTAATTAGAGTCAAAGCTCAAGTCTCCTTTGTTGGGCAATTGTCTTAGATATCTACTATATCTAATCCACAATGGCATAGAGAACTCTTTTTACCTTAGTTACCAAAAGAGCTATAAATTAACTTAATACGAGTTCGTCAAAAGTAGAATTCATTCTGCTATCGAATCTTGCACCAAAACTCAATAATTGCTGCACTGAAGCAAGCTTAAAATTAGTTATTGTCGGGTGGAATATGCGATAAGCCTACGCCATGCTTCGCTACGCACTTTTCTTTTAAGGCAATAGAGGGTAAATTAGCAGTATTTGTAAGTGCGTATCGTCAAAGCTAACTGCTAAGATAGCTTGCAGCAGTGTGTAACCTGCAACGTTATAGGTTACAATTTATCAATGATAGTTAGTTTTAAGCATCGGGGATTACAGCGATTCTTTGAATCAGGTACAAACCGAGGTATTCAGGCAAAGCATGCCAAACGAATTCGGATGATTTTAGCTCGCCTCAGCGCTGCAACTTCTCCGCAAGACATGAATTTGCCTGGACTAGTACTTCACGAGCTGACAGGACAACGTAAAGGAACTTGGTCAGTTAGAGTATCTGGAAACTGGCGGATTACGTTTACCTTTGATGGCGTTGATGCCCGTGATGTAGATCTTGAGGATTACCACTGATGAAAATGCATAATCCACCACATCCTGGAGAGGTTCTCAAGGAGCTTTGTATCGAACCGTTGAATTTGACTGTAACTGAAGCTGCCGAAGCTTTAGGAGTAAGTAGAAAGACCCTTTCTGCCATTTTGAATGGTAGAGCAGGTATTAGTCCTGAAATGGCTATTCGGTTGAGCAAAGCTTTTGATACATCTCCTGAAAGCTGGCTGAATCAGCAAATCCAGTACGATCTTTGGCATGCAGAGCAGGCAATTGGCAATATTGAGATCAAGCGTCTATCTGTTACCTAACCTGTGCATGTGTTCGAACGTTGATCTTAAAATTGCTATTTTGACTTTATTTCAATTTAATTATTGTCGAGTGTAACAAGCGATCAGCCTATGACATGGCTGAGTCCAAAGGACTTACTTCGCAACCGCTATGCACTTTTAAAGCAAGATAAGGTAAATTAGTAAATTACAAAAGTATTATCAGCGATCGCACTTTTGAAAGAATTACGACAAGCTTGTCCTGATGCTTATATCCACACTTAGGTATGGTTTAAGATCATATTTGAGTGAGCTAATAGCTAATAAATAGCGCCCGCGTTGCCCTTGATCATGGTGTATTGAATCAAATAGCGATTTGCACAGCAGAGTCGAAGGAATCGTAATATTTCCAGATGCCAAACTTAATGTTTTCTGTTTATTTTCTGGTCGATTATTTAGCGATCTCTAAACACTCTAACAACAGATAAACTATAACGATCGCCAAAATTACTCGGGAAAAATTAATTGGCATTCTGGGAATAATAAGTATCAAGCTGATTACTAGTTCAATTAGTAGTTAGTTGATCTTATTTAAAGCTAATTAAATTATATGGCGATGACTTTTATTTATACCTTGCTATCAGTAGCAATTGTTATCTTGCTGTTAGGCTGCATTGTATTTCTGGTGGGAGTCAGAATTTATAATGGCTTAGTTTACTTAAAAAA
>JBCCDL010001067.1:0-1731 GCA_039030815.1 Cyanobacteria bacterium P01_A01_bin.83
AAGGCTATATCTATATTTGCGATCGCTTAAAAGATATGATCTGCTATGCTGGGGAGAATGTCTATCCCGCAGAAATTGAAAATATTTTATACGAACATCCCGCTATTGCAGAGGTGGGAGTTATTGGCGTTCCCGATGAAGATTTTGGAGAATCAATTAAAGCGATTGTAGTTTTAAAACCAGGAATGCACCTCAAAGCACTAGAAATTATTAACTTTGTGCGGGGTAAACTTGCCGACTTTAAATTACCTCGAAGTGTTGAGTTTGTGCAATCCTTACCCAGAACCCCAAGCGGCAAAATCCAAAAAGGCAAACTGCGAGAAAAGTACTGGAAAGGCTATCAACGCAAGGTAAATTGAGAGCCGTCTTTAAATGACGTTAGTTCGGAATAAGACAATTGACTGGTTAAGGTAGCTATTAGCTATTAGCTATTAGCTATTAGCTTCTGACGTGGTTCTGTATGCCGAACTAAATTTTCTTCCTTGCCTCCCTCTACCCCCTCTACCACTCAATTTCAAATTGTCCGATTACTATGGCAAGATCGAATCCCCCTCAAGATCAGCAAGTCCCCTTTTGGCAACCACTCAAAGTTCGTAGCTTTCTGCTGCTATTTATTGGTGAAAATATTTCTCTTCTGGGCAACCAATTCTATTTAATAGCACTACCTTGGTTGACCATACAGTTAACCGATTCTGGGGTTAGCGTTGGCACAGTCTTGATGGCTGCGGCGATTCCTCGTGCTGTTTTATTATTATTAGGAGGTGTATTAAGCGATGTTCTGAAGCCACGCCTAGTAATGATAACGGCTAATGCTCTACGGGCAGTAGTGGCAATTGTGCTGACAGTAGTTGTGGCACTGCAAGCTATACAAGTATGGCATCTTTATGTATTTTCAGCCTGCTTTGGCATTTTAGAAGGCTTTTTCATTCCTGCCTCTAAAGCGATCGTACCTCGTTTAGTAAAAAAAGAGTTGTTAGTAGCTAGCAACACCTTGAATCAAGGAGTAGATCAGCTAATTTTAACCCTAGGTCCTGCTTTTGGGGGCTTACTCATCGCTACTATTGGTATTGAAAGTGCATTTGCCATTGATGCAGTGACTTTTATCTTCACAACGATCTGTTTGCTGTTTATTAAAGATTCGATCAAGCCCATTATAGAAACTGCGGCAACTGTTAATGATTTAACTCTAAAGAGTTTAAGCTTAGGGGGCAAAATTAAGAATTTAATGGCTGGTATTGGCGAGGGCATCAACTATGGATGGCACAACTCAGCCCTGAGAATAGTATTACTAGTCGTTATGGTATACAATCTCGTTTTTATCGGACCATTGCAAATTGGGGTCACATCACTAGCTCATAGTCGCTTTACTGGCGGTGCAGTTGCTTTAGGAATAATGAACTCCGCTTGGGGTGGAGGTGGACTGTTGGGAGCATTAGCCCCATCAATATTGCCCAACATTCCCCGACTGGGAATATTAATGTTAATTCTGGGAACGATACAAGGGGCGAGTTTGATATTGCTTGGTTTTGTACCAAATGTAGCCTTGGCTACTGTAACCATTATTATATTAGGATTCTGTACTGGCTGCTTTATTGTGACGGAAATAACCTGGATTCAAAAGCAAACTCCACCTGAAATACTGGGAAGAGTGATGAGTTTAAGAATGCTTTCTTCTTTTGGTATTTCGCCCTTTTCTTTTGCTTTAGCAGGTTTATTAGTTGATTTTAATCT
>JBCCDL010001068.1:0-1723 GCA_039030815.1 Cyanobacteria bacterium P01_A01_bin.83
AAAATAAAAAAGCGATCGCCCGTTAAGAGACAATCGCTTAAAAGTTAATAATTATAATTGATAGGAGCTTATTCTGGTTCTCCACCTTGAATCTTCAGCATCAAGAAGCCTAAGCTCAATCCACCTAAAATCAAGACGATACAAAGAATTGCACCGTTAAACAACATGCTTTCCGCGCTCATATTTATTACTCCTGTGTTTTGTTAGCTATTTTTTTAAGAGGATGATTTGAATTGGGCTAAAAGTAAATGACTCGTAGCTTGGGATATCTTTAATTCTCAATCATAATCAATAATAGGTATTTTAAATCATTAGCCGAAAACATCCCTAATCAATTATTTATTTTCATGACTATGATTCCTTCTTTAGCGCTGACGATGGGCGACCCTGCTGGAATTGGCGCTGAAATTATCCTTAAGGCGTTAAGCAACGAATCTTATAACCAGCGATCGCAAATTACGATTATCGGCAATCGTCAACTATTGCAGCTTACTTATGAACACCTATTACATCAGACAGACTTAACTGAGTCAGATTTAGCTTGTCCTGAGAGTTTATCCATTTTAGATATCCCTCTCAAAGAAAAAATAACTTTAGGACAAGGAAATGCAATAACAGGAGGATTTAGTTTTGACTGTTTAGAAAAAGCGATCGCTTTGACCCTTGAGGGAAAATTTCAGGGCATTGTTACCGCACCTATTGCTAAATCTCTATGGAAAGCCGCAGGACACGAATATCCTGGTCAAACAGAGGTATTGGCTCAAAAAGCAGGAGTCGAGAAATTTGGCATGATGTTTATCGGACAGTCTCCCCATACAGGCTGGATGTTGCGTAGTTTGCTGGCAACTACCCATATCCCACTGGCAGAGGTACCTCAGGCTTTAAATCCCGATCTAATGAATCTCAAGCTAGATCTATTAATTAAGTGTCTTCAACAAGACTTTGGCATTGCTAGACCCAAAATTGCGATCGCAGGACTAAACCCCCATAGTGGCGAAGCAGGACAATTAGGCATAGAAGAACAAGACTGGCTTTTGTCATGGCTAAAACAGGCTCAAATAGCTTATCCTCAAGCAGAACTTAGAGGATTGATTCCTCCCGATACCATGTGGGTTAAACCAGGACAGGCATGGTACGGCAATTATCAGGTTGCTCCCGATACTGCCGATGCTTACCTGGCTTTGTATCATGACCAGGGATTGATTCCCGTCAAGTTAATGGCATTCGACCAGGCGATTAACACCACTATCGGCTTACCATTTATCCGTACTTCTCCCGATCACGGTACAGCCTTCGATATTGCAGGACAAGGAATCGCTAACGCTAGTAGTATGAGTGCGGCAATCGAACTAGCTATCGAGATTAGCCAGCAGAGAATGCATCAGCTAGTAGATGTAGGCGTGTAATTATCTCTGATTAGTAACTGCCCTTAGGCAGTACTTACCAAACATAAATGAAAGATAACAAATGACAGACTAAGTAAAGTTATTGTTCTCTTAAAACGGCGCAATGGGCAATCAATCGTCATCGCCTAGCAATGACTTTGCCTCTTTCGGAGGCTGTAGCTCCAAGAGCTGCACTAACTTAGTCAAAATCACTTATTACCAAACAATTTACTTTTTGGCAATCTTAGGAGCAGGTTTGCTGGGGCTGCTTCTGCGGCGATTATTTGCTGAACTTCTGCCGTTACGATCAGAATCGCCATTCGGTGGCTCATCACTGT
>JBCCDL010001069.1:0-1711 GCA_039030815.1 Cyanobacteria bacterium P01_A01_bin.83
AATACCATTATCATTCCCGTCTTCAATCGCTTTGAAAATCCTCATAAAACTACTGTCGAATCGGGTAATAACTTTGTCCGCCTCAACGATGAAGGAAAAACCCATCTGCAAAATGCCGATCTTATTGCCGAGGTGGATTTTTTGACTGAACTTGCCCACCGTCTTTTGGGAGAATATCCTGTTAACTGGCGTAAACTGCAAGATACTAAATATGTCCGTCAGTTAATTGCTCAAACCATCCCTGGATTTGAAGCCATGGCAGATATCGATCAAACTAAAGAAGAGTTCACCATCGGCGGCAGAATTTTTAATCAGCCTCATTTCTCTACCTCCTCTGGTAAGGCGGAAATGTTCGCCACACCCTTACCTAAATTGACTCTACCTCAACCTGAAGCATTTGGGGTGGCAAATTATACCCACGGCATCGTACTAGCATTAATGACGGGGCGTAGTTATGCCCAACATAATACAGTAGTTTATCGAACAAGCGATCGCTATCGTCGCATGCCCCATCGTCACTGTATTCTACTTAATCGTAAGGATGCAGAACGCGCCAATTTACAGGAACACGATCGCGTCACGGTTAAAGGTAATGCTAGTCAATTAGACAACATCGAGGTTATTTATGGCTCAGTACGTCCAGGAGCAGCCTTGATGTTCTATCCCGAAGTTAACGTCATTTTCGATGCCGCAATTGAGTCTCGCTGTGGCACTCCTGCTTTTAAAAGAGTTCCTGTATTTATTTACAAGATCTAAAGTTTTTATTCTTTAGCAAGGATTCGACTTCACAACTAGAAAATCCTACATGAGGCTTAAGCCTTTGTGGGTCTTCTCATTCTTGTTTAAGGCTTTCTTATACCGAGGAATTCAGCTTCTTTTTCTTGCTATTGCTTTTTTCTTTTGCAAGTAAATATCTTATGCGATTAATCAAGGGTTTTTCAGAAAAAAAAGACAAATAATTATTTTTTTTGTTCCTGAAATAAGTTTGGTTTAGCATTAATAGGTAATATTATATATCTTATAACTTACTTTCTAATTAAGCCAACTGTGATGTACTTTAATCACCATGAAAAAATTCAACAAAAATTTATTGTATAAATTAGCTATATCTATAGTTTCAGCCTCAATATGGGGATATCAAGATCAAACACTATTTGTTGATATTTGACCATTAAATATTGAGATTCTTAATTATGTTAGCTACACTCAATTTATTTTAAGGACAAAATATAGTTATTATTTGTCTTTTTCCTTTCGAGAAAACACTTGATTAATTATTTTTATTTAGTAAAATGCAGATCATTAGTTAACGAAGGACTTCCGAACTATGCAGAATTTAACAGAAATAGATCAACTTATAATAATTTGTATAATAGCTGGATTTCTTGCTGGTGTGTTGTTAGGAGTTATAGATGATATCTCAGGATTGTTAATCAATAACCAAAGAATGAAAATTAGAAGTACTATAAGTAAGTCTATTTTCTTGGGCTTTGCCATTGGAGTTTTTTTAAGCTCGGCAACCTTTGCCATTGCTTCTGCTACTAGCATATCAACTCAAGAGCTTATTCGAGCGGTTATTGGTTCTGCAATAGGTATTGCTTTATCTCCCATTTTTTCAGATCTCTTTGGAGTCATTTCCTTAAAATTGTTTCCCAAACGTTAAGATTGGCGATTAATAGCAAATATTTGCTTTCTCGTAATATTTATCAAC
>JBCCDL010001070.1:0-1709 GCA_039030815.1 Cyanobacteria bacterium P01_A01_bin.83
AAAATCCACCTCGGCAATAAGATCGGCATTTTGCAGATGGGTTTTTCCTTCATCGTTGAGGCGGACAAAGTTATTACCCGATTCGACAGTAGTTTTATGAGGATTTTCAAAGCGATTGAAGACGGGAATGATAATGGTATTTTGAGCAGCTAAACCATGGAAATGTCCTAAATTGGGCTTGGTGGCTAAATAAATAATAGTTTTGATCTTGCCTAAAGCTCTTTTAGCCTGCTGGGAGTTAGGACTAGCTGCATATAGATTACCCCCAACACAAATTAAAGTATCTACTTTGCCTTCATCCGCAGCCGCAATTAAAGCTGTAGCATCATATCCTGGTACACGAGAAAGAGAGCGACCTAGCAGTTTTTCCAAAGACTGTTGAATTTCCTGCTTCAGACTTACTGTAACTCCCATCGAGCCAAAACCCTGAACATTGGAATGTCCCCGTACAGGCATCAAGCCCGCGCCAAAACGACCCACGTTACCAGTGAGCAACGCCGTATTAGCAATGCTGGCAACATTATCTACTCCATTCTGTTGTTGGGTGATACCCATTGCCCAGGCAAAGACAACTTTGGGAGAAGAGGCAATAATTTGAGCAGCAGCTTCAATTTCTGGTTGAGAGACACCGCAGGTATTGACAATTTCTGACCAGGAAGTAGCAGTAGCAAGCTCAATAACTTCTGACCAATTTTCCGTATATGCCTGTAAGAACTCTCGATCTATTTGATCGTGTTCGATTAAAGATTTCTGAATACCCGTAAATAATGCGACATCGCTACCAGGATGAGGTTGCAGATAGATCGAAGCAATATCTGAACCAGTAAACAAGGATGTGAGAAAAGCAGGAGAAGCAAATTTAACTAAACCTCTTTCCTTAACTGGATTAATCACAATGATTTTGCCCCCCTTATCCCGTAGCTTAATCAACTCGTTCATCAGGCGCGGATGATTATAAGAAGCATTGGAACCCGCTAACACCACACAGTCAGTTGCTTTTAAGCTTGCCAAACTGACCATAGAAGTGCCAGTGCCAAAAATTTGTTTGAGGGCAAAGGTTGAAGGAGCATGACAAAGATCAGAACAGTCTGCCAGGTTATTAGAATCTAAGGCTCGCATCATCAACTGTAGTAAAAATGCCGCTTCATTAGAAGAACGACCCGAACTATAGGATGCGATTCGTTCTGGGGCAATTTTAAAAGCTGTCTCGGCAATGTGATAAATTTCGTCCCAACTAATTTTTTGATAGTGGGTACTATCTGAAGTGAAAATTACAGGAAAACTCCATCTGCCCAAACGATCTGCTTCTAAGGAAGTCTGTTGCTGAAGTTGCCAGATAGTCTGTTGTTCAAAAAAACTTTGATTAATCCCTGGTTGAATTTCTGCCGAAATTGATTCGACACTCTTCATGCAGCGCTGTAACTTTTCTCCTTCCTCATTGGTAAACCCGCCTTTTTGTCCTCCTGTACCCCAAGAACAAGATAAGCAAGCACTTTTATGGAATAACGTTGACCAGAGTTTAGCTCCTTCAGGAGATAGAGTATGCTTTGCCCAATATTTAATCACGGGTAAACCGCCTCCCATCTCTGGAGTAGATTCGGACGGAGAATCTGATGAAAGATTAGCATCCGTCTGGTGTTGGTTATTTTCAGCCATGTTACTTATCGCCCTTTTTGTTAATTCTACAAATTAATCCTGGAACAGATGAA
>JBCCDL010001071.1:0-1703 GCA_039030815.1 Cyanobacteria bacterium P01_A01_bin.83
AGGGGGCACCATCGAATATGCAGTTAGTGCCTTAGGAATTGAGCAGGTGGTAATTTGTGGACATTCCAACTGTGGCGCTATGAAAGGTTTGCTTAAGCTCAATAAGCTGCAAAAAGATATGCCTTTAGTCTATGATTGGCTCAAGCATGCCGAATCAACCCGTCGTTTGGTTCAAGAGAACTACCCACACTATGAAGGAGACGATCTAATTGAAGTCTTAGTAGCCGAAAACGTCTTAATTCAGATCGATCACCTCAAAACTTATCCCTCTGTCAGAGCGAAGTTACATCAAGGGAAAATGAAGATCTATGCTTGGATCTACAACATTGAAACGGGAAATGTTTTAGCATACGATGCTCGCACTCATACTTATATTCCTCCTGAAGGGCAACTCTTAGAAGAAGAAGAATCCATTCGTTCTTTTGCTTGCAGAGATGACGGTTCTTTGCAGCCAATTAAGCAAGAGTTAGAAGCCTTATTAAAAGTTTCCCCTGAAACCGTACCTGCTGCGGAGAAAGCTACCAAATCGCTATTAACTTTGTTTGACAAAGCGCGACGCATGGGAATGAACAATATTGAGCTACAAAATTACCACTCTTTATTTTCTGAATCAGTTCAGCTTTGGGCAGAAAAAATATATGACCATGCTTAAATTAAATTGACCTTTTAATATCCTTAGCAATCCCTTCAAATATCAACAGACAAATAATATGGAAGTTATCCCTGCAATAGATCTACTAGACGGTAAATGTGTCCGTCTTTATCAAGGTGACTATAATCAAGCTTCGGTTTTTAGCGAAAATCCTGTGGAAATTGCTCGCCAATGGGCAGCAGAAGGGGCAACCAGGGTGCATGTGGTGGATCTTGATGGTGCTAAAGCAGGAAAATCGGTCAATTTGTCCGTAATTGAGGCGATCGCCAATGCTGTTGCTATTCCTATTCAGGTTGGTGGTGGTTTACGCGATCGCGCAGGAGTTGCTACATTACTTAATACTGGAGTTAGTCAAGCTATTTTAGGAACCGCAGCCGTAGAGCAGCCAGAAGTAGTCACCGAACTATGTCAGGAGTTTCCTGGTCAAATTATAGTAGGCATTGATGCTCGCAATGGTAAAGTGGCAACTAAAGGCTGGCTAGAAACTTCTGAAGTAATTGCTACAGATTTAGCGCAACTCATGGCGCAGCAGGGAGCAGCAACCATTATTTACACCGATATTCATCGTGATGGTACTTTATCTGGTCCTAATATGCCAGCCTTGAGAGAATTAGCCGAATCGATTGATATTCCCGTAATTGCTTCGGGAGGGGTTAGTTCTCTCACTGACTTATTAAGTTTGTTGAGCTTAGAATCTGTCGGTGTTACAGGAGTAATTGTTGGTCGGGCAATTTATACTGGCGACGTTAGTCTCAAAGAAGCAGTTCGAGCAGTAGGTGAGGGGCGTTGGCAAGATGTTCCTCCTGATACTGGGACTTTTATTGTTTAAATTTGTTGAAGTTTAAATTAATGGTTCTTGCGTACTTGGTATGCCAAGCTATCAGTTTGAATTTAATGAATTCTTTTAATTGTAGAACCGTTGCCAAAGTAGTTCAGGAACAGCTTAGTTATATTCGAGATTTGTGGGGTCAGGAGTGGGATTATTTATTTTGTCATTATCACAACATATCCAGTAGCGATTCATCACAGCCAAATTTTAAACCAGTAAAAA
>JBCCDL010001072.1:0-1702 GCA_039030815.1 Cyanobacteria bacterium P01_A01_bin.83
AAAGCAGCCCGCCGTCAACGGCAGGGAGAGATTTTTATTGTTGGGGCTAGTGGTCAAGTCAAGGAAAGACTAAGTAAGTTTCGCGTTCAGGATACGCTACCAGCAAAGAATTTTTTACCTAGTTGCTATTGCGCCTTGAGTGTAGCATCAAATTCTCTTGGCACTGATACTTTAGAGCAAGAAGTATTTCCTCATTCTCAAATAGTAAGATGAGGATGTCAAGTATGATAACAACTGTTAAGAAGAGTCAATTTAACCTTTCAGACAATAAGTTTCTTGATCAATTTCTACGCTCTTTGGAATTAGATATAAAGTGCGATCGCTATAACTAATAAGCTCAGTAATATTTATTCAGAACCCAATACTCTTTTTAATCTCTTTTCAGTTTGATCATTAATTATTTCTCCAATTGATTTATCTCCATCTAAACCTTCAAATCTAACCGCATTTAATTTATCTTTTTCAGGAATAAATTCTGATACTCGTGACCAAATATTATGCTCATCAAAATAAGAACCTGCTATTTCGTCTCCGTGTCCAGGTCGATCATCCTGAATATATATAAGCTCTTCAACACCAACAAATCGCATACTTTTGGTTTCAAAATCTTTTTCTTTTGCCCATAATTTTGCTGCTGTGTATGCTTCTTGAGCATTTTTAGCTTCCAAAAGAACATTGCAAGTTTCGCATACGTATTCTCCCTCAAGTTCAGGTTTTGTCGCTGCAAAGAGAAGATAGCCCACATACCACATAATAGATAAATCCAATTAGATACTTTTCAAAGCTTCAAGGTGCCAATTAATTTAAAGCTTTTCATACTTTAGCCTTTGATCTAAAGATAAACTAGTGATTGACTCACTTTTCTTGAAAACCTTATGTACCATTTACTATCAAAACTTGTTTCGATGCAGATAGAATTGCTAAATTTAAACGAAAGAATTCAGGTGTAGGAATCGGAAATTAAAGAGGACTGTTCTCTAATTCCAACCGAAGCCTTCAAAAAAGAACGTTGATCTTAATATGGATAAGAATAATCGCTGTTCACAGTCTTGATAGATTGACAACTGACTTTACGCAAAGCAGTGATAAGCCAAAGGTTTAAGCCTAGTATTATAATAATTGATTAAAGCTTTTAACCTTTGCCCAGTCCAATTAGATAAATCATTGCTTAACATCAGCGTCCAAAAAATTAAGATTAGTAATGTCAGAAAGAAACAAATTTCTTTTTACCCATTACCCAGCCTCAGCAGACCAATTTGTTTCTTAGGAGTTACTCATTAGTCTTCTATTAAGCAGAATACCTCGGGATAGACTATGCCAATCGAGATAATCAAATTATGAATAATCCCATCGAACGAGTTCGTATCGCCAAAACTGCTGAGGATCAGCTAGTTAAGCTTAAGCGTAGTACTAAAATTAAGCAGTGGAATATTTTATGTCGTTGGGCTTTCTGTCGTTCTCTGGCTGAACCCAGTACTCCTTCCCCTGTGCCAATCAAAACCGACAGTAAAGTAGAAATTGCCTGGAATGTTTTTGGGGGGGAAATTGCTGATATTTTACTTATTTCTTTGAAACAAAGGTGTTATCAAGACGGTTTAAGAACAGACGATAATACTTTAAAGCAACAATTTACCTTACATCTGCATCGTGGTATTGGCTACTTAGCTGGAGACACCGAAATTAAACAAATTGAAGATTTGGT
>JBCCDL010001073.1:0-1694 GCA_039030815.1 Cyanobacteria bacterium P01_A01_bin.83
AGTGCAGGAGTTGCCGCTAAAGCCTGACTTAACGTATCATGAATCAAACCATTGGTTGCTAAAATGCGACCAGAAGCAATATCTAAAGGGCTACCATCGTAGGCGGTGACTTTCCCTCCAGCTTCCCGCAAAATTACAATTCCTGCAGCCATATCCCAAGGTTGAATACCCCTTTCCCAATAGCCATCCAACCTACCACAGGCAACTCCTGCCAAATCCATTGATGCACAACCGAGTCGACGTACTCCCTGGGTTAAATGAGTTAAATGACAGAACTCAGCATAGTTATTATCCTTTGTTTCACGGCGATCATAGGCAAAACCAGTTATCAACAGGCTTTTACTCAATTCTGCGGTTTGAGAAACTTGAATAGGACGACGATTGCAGCTTGCTCCCAATCCCGTTGCGGCTTGAAATAATTCATCACTAAAAGGATTATAAACCGCTCCCACTGAGGGAATACCATCAATCATTAAGCCCACAGAAGTTGCCGCTAGAGGTAAACCATGAGCATAGTTAGTGGTGCCATCCAAAGGATCGATCGCCCACAAGTATTCACTGTCAGCATTGCCTAATGCCCCTGACTCCTCCGCCAATATCTGATGATCTGGCAAGTGACGCTTGAGTACCTTTAGCACCTCGGCTTCAGCCAACTTATCGGCTTCGGTTACTAAATCCCCTGGACGACCTTTTTCTTGAACATTGGTCAGCTTCCCCCAACGCTCTTTTAAAACTGCACCCGCAGCTAGTACTGATTCTGTAGCGACATCCAAAAAAATCTGTAGTTGTTCAGCTTGAGTCATTGGTTATTTTTTAAGCGAAATTGACTAGGAGTTTCTCCCATCGCTTGCTGAGGATTCCAGATACCGTAACCCATCAGGCGAGCATATTCTTGAGACTCCATCAGCAGCTTACTATATCGATGAGCATATCCATCGTTTGCCAGTACACATCCTGATTTTACTAACTGCTGAGAGATTAGAGTTTGTCCCTGCCAAAGATGACCATTGATACGGTTAAAGCGATCGCGATCTAGTTCAGACTCAATCAAAACAGGCAATCCCAGCACTAACTCTGATAGTTTACTCTTGGCTTCTTTTCCCCAGGGATCTTGGCGAAGATCTGGGGCATCTATACCCGTAATTCTGACTTTAGTAACCTCAGTTGCCCCTGTCAATCTCACCTCAACCGTCTGACCACTAACCACCCGCGTTACTTTCGCTGCTAGTAAGTTCTCTCTGTCAGGTTGGGCGCTACAGCTAATTAGCAAAATAAAGCACAGTGTAAATAGTAGCTTGATCAGATTTATGCTTTCAAATAATTTATTAGCCAAAATATTTAGATCACCAAGTATGTTGGTTATTTTTTAGCATCTAATTATTAAACATTCCTCTTGTTTACTTCTACTGAATCGCTTTGTACCTCTCAAGAATCAAGTATTAGCAACTGTACCTCAATTTCTAGAACTTCAGCACTTCTTGCTAAAGCTTCATCCGCAGTAACTAAGGGAATATTGTTATAACTAGCACAAGCCAAATGCAATGCATCCAAAGTACGTAGCGATGTATTAAGCCTGCCAATCCAATTGCGCGCCAGTCGATAATGAACCGATGTTAGGGGGATAGAAACGTAAAAATCCCGATCTAAATGAGTTTGAAAGCGGTTGATAATCTCTTTGGCTTCATTTTGAGATA
>JBCCDL010001074.1:0-1694 GCA_039030815.1 Cyanobacteria bacterium P01_A01_bin.83
ATCCCAATTCTAAATATATGTTGCCAGCTAGATTTTGCTTGAGACACTAAAGACTTACCAATCCTATCCGATACAATATAATATCAATTTTCACGCATTGCTGCTTTTTGAACAAAATAGTATTGAGTTAGTTAAATTTCTTTGTAGCGCGAAAGTACACTACAAGGAAAGAGCATATATTTTAGCCGAACAATTGATTATTTAACACTTGGTTATTTAGTAGGAGAGCGAGCGCCATATTAAGAAAATAAATTGAGAAAATACATTCCCTAGCTTCTTCTGAGGATAGACATTTCACATCTGTCCTCAGAACGATAGAAAAACAGTTTGTATGGCTAATAATAACAGCGATACGCGATTTTCTTCTCTATCTATGAATTATTGCCATGACAGTTTTACTTACCTATAGTCCTCGTTCTCTGGTACGTTTTCGATATTTGCTACGTAAAATTAATCGCACTCTCAATCTTAAACAACTTTGGTACAAAGATAATGGTAATTGGCACTGGCTAAAAGAAAAACCAACTCCCATTGCCAGCCTCAACCGCAGTATTTGGCGTTTGTCCGTCCCTTCCTTTAGCTTTCACTTCATGCTAGGGCTATCTTCAATTATTGCTACTCTGGGCTTATTAGCAAACAGTGCTGCGGTGATTATTGGGGCAATGATTGTCGCGCCGTTGATGGGTCCAATTGTCGGTATGGCATATTCTACGGCGATGGGCAATCGCAAATTGTTAAGACGCTCTAGTTTCACCGTACTTAAAGGAATATTACTAACTATTGGAGTAGCTTGGCTTGTTACCTCCATCATTGGTTTAGAGACAGTAGATTCAGAAATCCTTTCCCGTACTAAACCCACCTTAATTGATTTTGGGATCGCTATGGCTGCGGGGGCTGCGGGGGCTTTTGCAAATACTCGGCGCAGTATTTCTAGTGCCATGCCAGGAGTAGCGATCGCCGATAATTTTTTACCTTACGCTAAAAGTTACGACGTGCAATCAAATTATGGTTTTTGGGCGATGGTAGAAAAATTCGGTCAAGAATTTATTGGCTGGATCTTTTTGCGTCCAGAAGTAGATTTTGAATTGTTACGACAGTTGAATCTTGCCGAATTAGACGCGACAGAAATAGGCTACCGTATTCGGCGGTCGAGTTGGAATCAAGACTATACAACAGAAGCTACAAAAGCTTTAATAGATAGAAGTTTTAGGGAATCAAACATAGCTAAAATATCTGCTTGGGCTTTAAAAGAAAATCGCGCTTCCACAAGAGTTATGGAAAAAGCAGGTTTAGAGTTACAGCATGAATATTTGGTAACTGCTGATATGTTGCCCCCAAACTTATTAGAAAATAATTTGGTGCAAAATATTTTGAATCGTCCGTTTGTCAGATATCAGTTGATTCGCGAGTTTTAGATAAGTTTTTTAATTTTTTAAATGGCTATAAAGCGATTGCGCTACGCGCACTCCTCTAAGCTGATCGCCAATTTCATTTCTTAAGCTAACTATTAAAATCGACTCCCGCGTATAAATCCGCTAGTTCCAATTCTAAATCTACAGTAGCTAGTTTGATTACCGCATCTTCTGTTTCGTATTCCGATAACAACCAACCAGAATCGGTTTTAGTATATTGCATGACATGATATCTCTGTTGCGAAATTAAGATATATTCCTGCATTTCGGGAATCGAACGAT
>JBCCDL010001075.1:0-1694 GCA_039030815.1 Cyanobacteria bacterium P01_A01_bin.83
GACTTAATTGGGTCTTTTAAATCTCCTGACATGTTAACTCCCGCCATAATTCCCGTTACTGCGGGAAAAAACACGGCAAATACTGTCCAGAAAGGAAGTGCCGTTTCTGGAGGGGAAGCTAACCATTGTGGTTCTACCCCAGGTAGAGGACTGCCAAAGACAAAGGCGATTAAAGATAAGGCGATCGCTGCCATGATAAAATATTGTGCCTTAATCGCTAGTTCAGCAGAAGTGATCGCCAGGATTCCCACCAAAACTGTAATCACCAGCGCCACATAGGTCTGATTCCAGCCCCAATCCTGAAAATTAAAGCTACCACCGAGAATATTGATTTTAGCGTTGACAATACTTTCGGCAAAACCAATCGTATATAAAGCTACTGAAACTGCTTGAGCAAAATAAAGTGAAATACCCACTGCTCCACCTGTTTCAATCCCTAGAGAGCGACTGATCATATAGTATGCTCCCCCTGCTCTCACCACCTTATCAGTAGCGATCGCACATACGGAGAGTGCCGTGAGAAAAGTGATCGAGGTCGAAATAGTAACAATAATTAAGGTGCCAATTAGACCCGCGTTGCCAACTACCCAGCCAAAGCGTAGGTACATAATTACTCCCAAAATCGTCAAAATTGAAGGAGTAAAAACGCCGCCAAATGTACCCAATCCTGTAGCCGATGCTGCTGAATTAGAACCTGTAGGTAATGAATTCGTATCGTGGTGAGATGATTTCACTTTTACTTAATATACTTAATATAGATACTCAAATAGGGCTTGCTTATTATTACAGATCAAAAACTATGGTGGGATTTGTGGTCATAATTTTAATTCTGCCGCAAGTTTTAAAAAATGGATGATAATATAATAGTTTGCAGTTTAAATATATAAAGACAACCAAGCATTAGACCAAACTATGACTCTGACTCAACAGCGCAAGCAAGAATTAATGGCTCAATACCAAATTCATGAAACTGATACTGGTTCAGCCGATCTTCAAATTGCCGTTCTTACCGAAAGAATCAACAAGCTGACTTCTCACCTCAAAGCCAACAAAAAAGACCACTCCTCTAGAAGAGGCTTGTTAAAAATGATTGGTCGTCGTAAAGGACTTCTAGCATACATTCAAAAAGAAGATTACGAACGTTATCAAAAATTAATTGCCCGCCTTGGTATTCGTCGTTAACCTACAGATACTATGCCCTCAGATCCTAAGCGGGGTCGTCTTCCATTTGAACCCCGTAAGAATAAAAAGAAAAATAAGTCAGAATCCACTACTCCTGCTGTTTCTGCCACCCCCCTCAAGCAGAAGCCTAAATCTACTTCTCGTAACTCTCGTCCTAACTCTAACCTGTCGGCTATTCCTGATGTGGTAAGTAAACGTATGGGTCAACGGATGGCAGTTTTTTGTGGTATTCCCTCAGCTTTGGGGATGTCATCGCTATTTATTTTCTATTGGCTAAAAACCAAAGAAGTTATTGAGTTACCTCCCTATGCAGCCTTTGCAGTTTCCTTGGGTTTATTGGGTTTGGGTGTTATTGGCTTGAGCTATGGTCTTTTCTCTGCTTCTTGGGATGAGGATCGCCCAGGTAGTGTTTGGGGTGCAGATGAATTCAAGATTAATTTAGGAAGAACTAGGGATGCCTGGAAGGAATCTAAGAAATCCAAAGCTGATTAGCTCAATGGTAATTTTTTCTA
>JBCCDL010001076.1:0-1672 GCA_039030815.1 Cyanobacteria bacterium P01_A01_bin.83
CTCAAATAGAACGAGATGCAGTTAGTTTTAGATAAATTTGGCGCTTATGTTGGCTAAAAATTCCCAAAGTAATTAACGTTCAACTATGTTTATTGCCTTATACATTTTTAATGATACCCATAGCTTTAATATTGATATTCTTGCTTAGTATCTTTTTAAAATTACTAAGAATAAGTACTTTCGTATTTTCTGTTCATGGGGTGGGATTTATGATATTATTCTTCTGCATCAATATGGCAATAATTACTTATCTATTTCAGTATAGTATTTATGAGGTGATTATCAAAAATAAAAGTAGCTATAATGCATTAAAATCTAGTAGCAACTTGGTAAGAAATACCTCTTGGCAAAGTTTAATCGTACTTTGTATTTATTTATTATGTTTGTTTGGCACGGATTATCTTTCAACTTTAATTGTTAATATTCTAATAGAGCTTCAAGTTTTCAATCTATTTTTATGGATATCATCGTTTATATTTCAAATGCTATCTAGTTTTTTTATATTGGTGAATATTATCTGTTATTTTAATCTTGATTATTTTTATCAAAGAGAAACAAGCAGTACTTAGCAAAAATCAAGATCTAGTTTCTGTAAGATTTAACTTCAGCCAATGCTCAATTGAATAATCTCACCTAGACATGTGATTGAGATCATCCCCTATTGTTGTCAGATCGGAGATATTAGAGAAGAGATAGAGCTATGGAACAGATACCATCTGTTACATGAGTTTCCCCCAGTTTGGTACCTGGGGGCTTTTTTTTGCCAAATTGGAGCATTCTATGGATGAAACAGACAATTTAAACAACTGCTTTGCGAGTTGCCATCAATCGCCCTAAATATCGCAAAATAAATATTCCAGGCACAATCGAAGCCGCACACAACAGCCAAAAGTAGGGTGTGAATTGAGGATGATCCAAAGCCCATCCCCCTAAAGGAGGTCCAATAAAATAACCAATTGCCCAGCATTGAGAATTAATTGATAAATATACCCCGCGCAAGGATTCAGGTGCTAAATCCGCCACTAAACCCGAAGCAATAGGGGTGTAAGTCACCATACCTAAAGACATAACCCCCAAAGTCACAACTGCCCAGGCTAAAGTACCTTGAGTCATCATCCCTGTGTTCCAGACTAAAATAAACGCTAGTCCCCAAAGCACCATAGAAAAACTCAATCCCATAATGCGACTAAAACGATTGAGTAACCAAGCTGCGGGTAGTTGACATAAAGCAGCAAACACAATGTGCCAAGTAAACAAGCCGCTGATCACCTTTTCGGAGAAACCAATACTAGTACCAGTCTGGACAAAATTCTTAAGATACAGCGGCATCGTACTTTGTACCTGGGAAAGATAAATTGTAAATAAAATATTAACTGCCACAAACACCATCAAAGCGCGATCGCGTATTGCCTCATACCAGCCATTAACTTGATTTACGGTTGTTTGAGCTTTAAACTTATAGGTCTCGGCGATCGCAAAATAAATGACGGCGAAGAAAATAGCAAAGGAAATGCCATCAATCACAAACAGACTACGATAATTACCTGAATTGCTAATCAAAGCTCCACCCAATACTATCCCCAAACTCAAGCCCAAACTATCAGCTAGTCTGGTAATAGCAAAGGCTTCATTGCGTTCCTCTGGCTTGGTTAAATCAATGATGGCGGCTTCA
>JBCCDL010001077.1:0-1667 GCA_039030815.1 Cyanobacteria bacterium P01_A01_bin.83
AACGCTTAAATACTGACTGGGGAATTGGCATCACGGGAATTGCTGGTCCTGGTGGGGATACAGAAACCAAACCTGTGGGACTAGTTTATCTTGGATTAGCTGACCCTGATAATCAAGTCTTAAGTTTTGAATATCGTTTTGGCGATCGCCGAGGCAGAGAGTTAGTTCGTTATTTGAGTGCTTGCACTGCTCTTGATCTACTCCGTCGTAGTTTGATTAAACGTTAAGGACGGGGCGCCTGTCCCCAAAAATTGGTCAAAATTGTAAACCTGCTTGGTACACTAATCTTAATTTATTAAATATGTTGGGCGAAAACTCATGTGTCTCGTACCTTGAGATGAAGCCCGACCAGCAAGCAGACATACGGCGCATTCGCGCAGATCTCGTCGCGAAGCGACTTTGAGCCGATAGGCTCTGTGTAGCGATACTACTTAAATCAATAGCTTGAAAACATAATCAAAATTTGAGAAAATGCATTCGAAGAAAAAGAACCTGGAAAAATCAATCACCTAAAAAGTATAGGGTTGTCCCAAAGGTAGTCAAGCTCTGCATTTAATACGAAAACCAAGTACTTAGATAATGCAACTTTACTGAGTCTGGAACGTAAAACTTTTTGCTCGAACGATGTTCTCAAGTATTTGCTCTTAGGAACTAGGAGCAGTAGCCTGCTGATAGAACGTAAGACTACTGAGGATAGGTGTAAGCCAAAAGTAAAATGTAGCAATCTAAGGGAAGCAGGAAGCGTCGTCGCTGATGACGCGCGACGTAGTTCACTTTGCCTCCGCATTTTAATTAATGACCAAACCTCTTTTTGCTCCCAAGCTAAGTATTGTTATCCCTACATATAATAGTTCCCAGTTTTTAGCACAGGCTATCAATAGTGTTTTGAACCAAACCTATGGCAACTACGAAATTATCGTAATCGATGATGGATCTACAGATGATACTAGTAAAGTTATAGAGTCTTATCGATCGCAAATTAGATATTTCTATCAAGATAATCAGGGAGTAGCCGCAGCGAGGAACAAAGGTATTGAGGTTGCTACAGGGGAATTAATTGCTTTTTTAGATGCGGACGATTTATTTTTGCCGCAAAAATTGCTACAGCAGGTTGCTATCTTTGCGGCACAGCCTGAAGTGGGTATGGTAGTTTGTGGATGGCAGTTAACTAACCCCCAGGGAGAGGTGATTAAGGAGGTTGAACTGTGGCACAGTTTGCCTCAGTTGGATTTACATACCTGGCTTTATGGTCAGCCTGTCCTTCCTAGTGCTACTATGATTCGTCGTCATTGGCTACAAAAAGTTGGCGGTTTTCCCTCTGAGACTATTCCTGTAGAAGATGTTGAATGTTTTTTAAAATTAATTCTTTATGGATGCAAAGCGGCATGGTGTCCTCATATAGGAACTGTCTACCGAAAAATCAATCCTAATTCTTTGTGTCGTAACAGTCTCCAGCGGGTCGAGTCATTAAATTTATTACATCAACGCTTTTTTGCCTTACCAGTCCCGATTGAAATTCGTCCCTTAGAAAACAACGTCAACTATTCTAATTTAGTCTGGTCAGCCTGGCATCTGTACTGTAATGATTACTTTGAGCAGATGTGCGCTTATTTACGTCAATCACTGCGCTTTACGGTTCATTCGGCGGGGGAAATCAGTCTTAACTG
>JBCCDL010001078.1:0-1665 GCA_039030815.1 Cyanobacteria bacterium P01_A01_bin.83
GATAGTTGCGCCATTATCTAAAGTATATTCAAATACTTCTTGTTTACCGCGATTATGCCATTGAGCAACAGGTTGAGTATAAACAAAACCATTACTGTCTACTGTATAAACGTGGCATTTTATTTGTTTTTCAACTATTTTGCCGATAGGTAAGGCACCATATTCTACAGTCAAAACTTCAGTATCGTAACTCAGACAATACTCGGCAAATAGCACCATTTGATCGAATAGTTCATTAGCTAGTTCTTTTCGTACACCATTTTTAGCTGAACCATCAATAAACTTCTCCCGATGTTTTTCCATTTCAGCCAATTTCTTTTTACCCATGCAGTTGTGAGCAATAAAGTCATTAGCAATAAAATTATGGTTATAAGGAATAGTTAGATCGAATACTTCTTCTTCGCCAACATATTTAATACTAATTATTTCGTCCCAAAATACTTCCGAATTAGCGATACTATTTAACTGTTTGCTGTTAAAAGCCGTGGCAAAATTTTGTACTCGATGACGCGCCAAACTCCGACTGGGTTGTTTAAAATTCAAACCCGATGACATTGTTCCACTAGCTACGCCAACTGCCAAATCTATTTCTTTCCAAGTCATCCCGCTAGAATATTTTTCGTCGCGAATTAAATGAATTACATCCCTAGGAATTGTATGTTTGGAATTGCATTTGAGTTTATGTTCTACTATTCGATAACAGGCTGTCGCTTGTTGAAATTTAGCATTGCTGAGATAGGGTTGTATTAATTCACAGAATTTAATAACTTCTTCTCTGACCGTCACTTGAGCGCGATAAGAAATGTGAGGCTTGTTTTTGTAAGAAATTTGTTTAACATTAAATAACGCGACAATTCCCAAACGCAATAAGAGATGCTGTATCTGTTTGACTAAAACTTTAGAAGTGGAATTATAAGCGGTATGTCCAGTTTTATTGTCGAAACTACCATCAGTTGACCATAAAGTACCTAAAAATAGCTGTAACTGCTGTTTGGATAAATTAAATACCCATTGAGGAATTTCTTTATCTCTTGAATGGGCACGTTTGACGTTATTATCTACCCACTGATTAAACTTAGTTAAAAAGCCAATACGGACGTAGTTAACTGTTTTCTTATTGGGATGTGCCTGACAATCTATTGGTGCTAACGAGCCAAATAACTCTTGACAACATTGATTGAAATCTTCTATTAATTTTGGATCGCTATTGCAGAAATAACTATTGGAAGGGGATTTAGTAGATAAATGACCGTCGCCAATTAAATAGGCTACCAATTTGATTTTTGCTTCAGACACATTACTGGTATGGCTAATAGGTAGATTTTTTGCCAAACCAATGTGATCGCCTGTCTTAAAGTCCTCTAATTTTTGCCAACCTAATAAGGTATAGAAAAGATGGTCTTTGGTAGCTTTGATTTTACGGTTAGTTCTAGTTGTTATATCCCAAACATCTTTAATGCCATTGGGATATATTGCTTCAATTGACTGAGGTTCGATTTTTTGAGTAGTTTGATTGAGAGTAAATACCTTTTTATTTAACCAATCTTGAGGGTTACTAGCTATTTCTTTTAAAGTTACTAATTCTCCAGTATCAGTATCGATTACAGTAGTCGAGCCAGACAAACATCTCCGAAGAAGGTCTGCTTCCCCTAAAGAATAACCAGC
>JBCCDL010001079.1:0-1662 GCA_039030815.1 Cyanobacteria bacterium P01_A01_bin.83
CCATAAACTCGTCTAGCCAGATTTCTAATTCCTGTCGATTCGTTAATATTGGTTTAGCCATGACAATTATTTAGCCTAAATTGAGCTTGCTGCGATGCTAATACATTTGGGTACTAAGCGGCATGACTTGAAGAATTAGCCTAGTTAGTTAACAATGATTTATAGCCCATCATAGAAAACAATGCTTAACTTTACTAAGCCATTTTATCCCTTACTCCTTGCCGCAGCGAAAAGCGATCCTGAGACAGCTCATCGACAGATGCTCAAGACACTAAATAATTTAGAGCTTAATCGTCATTCTGCATGGGGCAGCCTAGGGATTAAACAATTAGAAAAGTCTTTCTGTGTACGCGATGCCCGTTTAGAACAAACCCTGTGGGGATTAAACTTTAATAATCCTTTTGGGTTAGCAGCAGGATTTGATAAAGATGGTACGGCAGCAGGGATGTGGAGTAGTTTTGGTTTTGGCTTTGCCGAATTAGGGGCGGTAACTCTCCATGCTCAATCAGGAAATCCTCGTCCCCGTATGTTCCGTCTCCCCGCAGATCAGGCAGCCCTCAATCGCATGGGTGCGAATAACCTGGGTGCAGCAGTTATGGCTGATACTTTAGCTCAAACCTGGAAACGACAGCCCCGCAAGATACCCATTGGCATCAATCTTTGTAAATCAAAAATAGCTTCCTTAGAAGATGCCGCAGCAGATTATGTTGGCAGCTTTAAATATTTACAGGACGTGGCAGACTACTTTGTAATTAATGTTAGCTCACCCAATACCCCAGGATTGCGATCGCTCCAAGCAGTATCACAGTTAGAGCCAATACTATCGGAGTTACAGACAGCAAACACCAATCACAAACCTATTCTGATTAAAATATCTCCTGACTTAGAATGGCAAGATATTAAAGATATTCTTAATTTAGCTACTGAGTATAATCTTGCTGGTGTCATTGCCACCAACACTACTATTCGTCGTGATGGTTTAAATACCAAAATTCTGGATGCCACAGGCAATAGTATTCAAGATGAAGCGGGGGGAATTAGCGGTTTACCTGTCAAGCAAAGAGCTACAGAAGTCATTCGCTTTATTTACCAAGAAACAGAGGGTAAATTGCCGATTATTGGCGTTGGCGGGATATTTAATGCCGAAGATGCTTGGGCAAAAATTATTGCAGGAGCGAGTATCTTGCAAGTATACACAGGATGGGTTTATGAAGGACCGTGGATGGTAAATCAGGTGCTATCTGGATTGTTAGCTAAATTAGAGCAGCAACATTTAGATCATATTAGTCAAGCCGTGGGTTTGGAACAGTAAACAGTAAACAGTAAACAGTAAACAGTGCTTGATTGAAGGTAACTGCTCATTGTTCATTGTTCATTGAATAGAGTAATTTGTTTAACTCAGCATATTGCTGTTCAACATCTGTTTTCAATTGAGTAAGATCATTTTTGTCGTTATAAGCTTGAACTAGTCTTTCAATATTAAGGCGGTATTTCTCTGTCCCTTCAGTGGGAGAAGTTAATACTTTGTCTAATTTCTCAAACAGTAAACGAGCGTCTCTCAAAGTTTGCTCAATTTCAGTATCAGAAAAAGCCAACATGAGCCTTTTAAATCGATAGCTATGAGAAATTAAGGTGTCAGAATAAAGTGCCATACCGCAAGCG
>JBCCDL010001080.1:0-1659 GCA_039030815.1 Cyanobacteria bacterium P01_A01_bin.83
CGAAGCTAGCCGTAGGCATCACTCCTGCAACTAAAACGTTATTATGTAAACTATATAAACTCAAATTAAGGCAAGCATGATTGATACAAAAGACTTAGCTTTGAATTATATTACTAATGAAGCAGGAGAAAAAACTGCTGTAATCTTGCCAATAGAACAATTTGAGTCATTACTTGAGGATTTAGAAGATCTAGCAACAGTAGCAGCAAGAAAAGATGAATCTACTACTAGTCATGTAGAATTACTGGCTGAATTAAGACAAGATGAGCTTATATAAAGTCGAATGGAAAAATTCGGCAAGAAAAGAGTTAAAAAAGCTAGATAAGCAAATTATTCCTCGAATTTTGCGAGCTGTAGAAAATTTGGCTGAAGATCCTTACTCATCAAACAGTAAAAAATTAGTCGGCAGCAATTCTATTTATCGTATTCGTGTCGGTGATTATCGAATTATCTACAATGTTGAGTCTTCCATACTAACAATTGAAGTGATTAAAGTTGGTCATCGAAGACAAGTTTATCAAAAAAAATAGCGATCGCTTTTCAAAATCAAGTAAGCTATCTAAGGCTAACTATGCGATCGCAATTATAATTATTTTTAAAACTAAGAAAATATGATAGATGCTAAAAACATTAATAGCGACTGTTCACCAAGGAAAAATAGAAATATCAGAAGAATTAAAACTTCCAGAAGGAACAAAGGTTTTGGTTACAGTGTTACCTAATGAAGAATAATTTTGGAATGATGCCAGTCAGGAATCCTTGAAGCAGATTTGGGATAATTCAGAGGATGATATTTATGCTGAATTACTCGAAGAATGACGTTGTATTAGTTCGCTATCCATTTTCTGACTTATCTAACTTTAAGATTCGACCTGCAATTATCGTAAATACCAAACACATCTCTCAGGATATTTTGATAGTACCTCTAACTAGCAAAACTAGTTCATTGCTGCTAGGAGAGTTTATTTTATTTGAGTGGCAAGCCGCAGGATTGAATGTACCTAGCGCAATCAAAAGAGGCATTTACACAGTAAAACAAAATCTTGTAATCAAAACTATTGGTCAATTGCAGCAAGTTGATGCTCGAACATTAGAAGACTCTTTGAAAAGCTGGTCGGGTTTATGAAGTTAAATTTAGTGCGATCGCATTCTCAAAATTGTCAAAAGCGATCGCACAGCTAAAGTAACCAGTACAAAAGGCAAACTCGCTCAGATATTATTCGGCGATGCAAAAGCAAATGTTAGTTAATTGTTAAATGAGTTATTTAAGACTGAGAAAGAATTAGTTGCTACTTAGTTTCGATTTAAGTTATTTTTGAATTCTCCTAGTTTTCTAGGGTTTTTTTTTATTGATTGAACTATGAAAGCATATATAGAAGCATTTGTTGTATTCATTATTATTACTTTACCTTTTTCTTTCTTAATTGGGATTATCATTTCATTAGTAGCCTACTCCAATACAGAGACAAGATGGAAAGCTGATCAATTATCAATGAATAATTAATAATTGATAATTAATAATTAATTAATTTGGTCTAAGACCTCTTCGTTCACGAAGAAATAATTAAATCATTAATCCTTAGTTGCAATACATGCGGCAAACTACGCGCC
Source organism: Cyanobacteria bacterium P01_A01_bin.83 (assembly GCA_039030815.1). Lineage (GTDB taxonomy): Bacteria > Cyanobacteriota > Cyanobacteriia > Cyanobacteriales > Xenococcaceae > Waterburya. The sequence continues at coordinate 1,612 of JBCCDL010001080.1, forward strand.
TTTGTCTTCTTTTAAGAAGAGGTGCTTTCTCGTACGCCCAGTTCGTCG
>JBCCDL010001081.1:0-1640 GCA_039030815.1 Cyanobacteria bacterium P01_A01_bin.83
AGAATTAGCAATATCTTTTTCTTGATTTAAAAACAATTCTTTATAGATATTGTCTTTGAACATCATCTGTTTATGCATCATTACCAACAAGTCTTGAGCCTCGACCCGAGATAAATGCTGGACGCGATCGCTAAATATACGGTGATTAAGTTTTTGCTCCATCGTCAGGCTATTTTCTAATCTTTCCATCTTGTCTACCTCCTCAATTTTTTCTATTGTAAATAAATTTAAAGAAGGCTTGACTCTATCGTTGGTAGTAATATCTAAAATCACTAATTAAAATGAAATAAACAGTCGATTGTGACTTTGCAGAGACTGAAATACATACAGCAGTTTACTTCTAATACTAAATCCTGTTTACATACAATACTTAAAAGTTGTGTGAAGGTAGGGGCGTGACGTGCGTGACGTGCAGAGGGGTTTAACCTGGTTTTAGACTTCCAGTTTAAAAGTAGGTTTTTTAAATCGGATTTAGTATAATCGGCTGAAAACTATCACTTGCTTACCAAAAAGGGGTCTGGGGATCTGTTTAATCTGATTGATGACCAAAGAAAACGCCATAACTCAGGAAAGATCGAAAGTTAAGCCGTTAGTAGACTTGTTACAAATGGTTTGATAGGTGCGATCAGCATATTTCCCTATTCACCAACGCCGAATATTTAATTGTTTGAATTAATCTGCTTTATAGCAAATTACTGGAAAAATTAAAAGTAGATCTGTGAAGGCGTGACGTGCAGAAGGCAGAGAGATGAATTTGTCTCTCTGATTAAAAGTGTACTTTGTTAATCGGATTTAGTATTACTTATCTGTAGCAAACATGATCGTATTTCATATAAGCATGGTCAACAGTTGTTTATGGCTGCCTATAATGTCGCTTCGAGTAATGGCATAAGTGAAGAAAATACCACTAAAGTAGCTTGGAGTTCAGTAAAAAATAGTTACCAGCTTACCAGCAAGATCAACAGGGTAATTGGGTATCAAAAGAAAATTCTCAAGATAATCGCGAAACTATTGTTGGCACCGATACCGATACCGATACTAGCGATCCTGTAGGCAACCGTAGCAACAATGCAGGAACAATGCGTGGCGGCTAACATTATTGACTATTTAATTCTAGCCGAAGCACTATAAAAGGTGCCTTGTTTAGCATAATGAAGAGGGACTATAAGACCTTGAGCATTGATCTTATTCGTTTTGTGGGTTTGTATTACTAATTACAGAATTGTTATTTTCTTCATTAATGTTACCTGTGATGATAATTTTAGCGATTGGACTGAGAAACCAATAAATACCCGTGATTAAAATTATTAAAAGTAAAGGTGCAAATCCTGCAAATGGGGCAAAAATAAGCAGTAGCACAAAGCTAAATAAAGTTAACCTATACCAGATGTTATTCATACAATATTCTATTGACTGACTAACATAGTATAATTCAGAATAATTTTTGCTAAACCTATCATGAGTTATAAATAGGTTATTTTTATGAGATATATTTTGTCGAAGTAAAAGTTAGGACATCACATATCTGCATTCTATATTGCCCAAAGCTACAAAAGCACAAAGTTATAAAAGTACGGAAAACTACTAAAGATTTAAAGATATCCTAATCTAAGATTTAATATTTAAGCTTAATTTGAGCT
>JBCCDL010001082.1:0-1637 GCA_039030815.1 Cyanobacteria bacterium P01_A01_bin.83
GGATTACACCAATGCTGGGAGATAGTGCCGCTAAACTATATGAGGCATTTGAAGCTTTGATTGAATGTTGCCCTGATGATAAGCTTGATGCTTTATTACAAACTTACTTGCAAGAGCAAATGGACAATTAAATGCTCTCAAATTAAAAGCATATTTTTGTTTTGTTGATTATTTATTGTTTTTGAACTCTTGATGTTTGATTATTCTGAAATAAACTCAAAGTTTTCACAACAGGGATCTGTAATTATTCCCAAACTGTTTGATTTAGAACAAGTATTACAATTAAGGCAAAGATGCTGTGTTTTTTGACGGATATAGCATTCACCATGGTAATTACTTTGCTAATAGATGGCGACGAATGCTGGCAATACTTTATGGTTCTCCTGTTGATTGGTCTACACGCTCAAAACCTAGCTTTCTAAAGCTTGAGACATTAAAATGTTTATCTAAACAAAAAAGAACATTTTTTCAAAGACTTGTTGATAATAATTGAAACAAACTATGGTTTTACTTCAGCTATCGTTATCAAAATAAAATTAATTGTTGTTTTTCTCGAAATTGATCCTAATAGACCTCTTGCATAAATACGAAATTTTAAGGTTTCAACGATTAGTATTAATTTTCTAAATCGCACATCCTAAATTGTGTTTGGGCATTTACAAAATTATTCGTGCAAGAGGTCTAATGAAAGATTTTCTTCAAATAAAAAATCAAGCAAATATTAAATCAATAGTATATTGCTATACGTAGAGTGCTAAAAATAGGTGTTAGCATCTGTGGCTGAAAAGTACAAAAGATTAAATCTCAGCCATGATAACCAACACTGCTGCCTATACTATTGTTGCGATCGCTTACGTTGTTTTTGTTGTTGCCACTTGGTTTATGTTTACAGCGTAATTAAACCACGCGAAAAATAAAGGGATAACGAAATACTTGATCTGGGGTTTGTAGACACTGCACAATTGCCCAAATTGATAAACCCCAGTGAATAGCCAACCAAATTGGACCTAAAACAAATCCAGCTAGACCAAAGGAAAAGAATGAAAGTAAAGCAATAACTCCGCCAATCAACCAAATATTGAGGTGAAAATTAATTGCCTCCTTAGCATTTTCTTTAATGACATCATCTTCTGATACAGAGAGAATTGCGATCGGGATACCAATTGATAAAACTAGGGCGCTGATGAAGATTGACCCATGAGCTAACGCGGAAAGTAGTTTCTTTTTATCAAGACTAGATTCAGTTTGCATCTTCCCTCCGAAGAGATAACATAGAATGATTTTGTTAGTTTTATCCTATCGTTAGCCAGCTATTTTAAGAAGTAGAGATTTCACTCTCATACCTGCTAAGATTCGATTCGCTAAAAATATAAAAAGCACCCATTTTAGTCTGGATGCTTAACAAACAAGTTAAATTTAGAAAAATTGGTCTGAGTTTTTATTTGAATCCCACTGCTGCTTGCCACACAAAAGCTAGAGCTAGAAAAAATACGGGAATAATAGGTAGCACATCTACCAGAGGTTTGAACATAGCATAAGCCTCGGGCAAATCTGCCAAGATCATTGCAGCTTCCATATATCTATATACCTTCCAACAATTTTCTTAAAATATAGTAAGAATATTATCATAATTTGAA
>JBCCDL010001083.1:0-1627 GCA_039030815.1 Cyanobacteria bacterium P01_A01_bin.83
TGCCAATTATCGGCGACTTGTAGGAGACTGCTACTGGAAAAAAACTAGTTCTTTTGCAGATATTTGTGGTTATTTTCCTGCACCTTTTGTTACTTTAAGAACTCTCAAATCAGAAGTGATTGTGGGATTAGAGCAAAATCAAATAGAACGACTAGATAGTGAAGATAGTAAATGGTTAATTAATGGTAAAAGAGGTCTAATTCAGTTTCTTAAGTCTCCATTATCTTTCTAGTTTTGATTACCTTTAGGGATCTGGTTATTACGCTGGTAATCATTGGACTTAAGTTTAATTTAGATAACTCGTAGTAGCATGGCACTTTTAATGATGTGGGTACAGTTTGAAACAATGACGGCGAAGGGGCAGAAACTCTTGCTAGTTTGGGTTTAGGATTGGACTGGGCGATCGAGCAATGGTTTACTGTTGACTTGAATTACGGAATTCCTTTGATTGAAACTAGCGATCTTGATGATTCGCTACAGGATGAGGGTTTTCATTTTCAACTTCAACTTCAGCCTTTTTAACGTGAGCGTCCAACGAACAGGATTCGTCATGTCTGAAAGAAACAAGGGAGAAAATCCTCGCGCAATACAGAAAGCTGATCTTAAAATGAAAGTGTTCTAGCAGTTAAGACCGACCGAACAGATGATGAGTCGTAATAAAAACCGTAAATCCTTTTTTTTTAATATTAAGTTGCTACAATTAGGTATGCATTACTATTACTAAACTAATATGCTAAACAAATCTTTATTACATCGATTTATACCAATAATAGTAGCAGTACCTATAGCTGGATATGAAAATATACGAGATGGTGAATACGGAATATTTATCTTTAAACTTGTAATTATTTCATTAATTTCGGAAGGATTATTGAAATTTTATCAATATAAGCGCCATTAAAGAAACTGCAATTCATTAAAAATAGTGGACTTTATCCGTACTTCAAAACTATAGGAATTAGAAAAATACTAAATAGAGAAACATTATAAAATTTTATTGTTACTCTATCTTTTCGACATAGTAAAAAATACGAGATTAAACAGAATTAATACAAAATTAGATAGTACAAACGATCTGCATTAAGTTTATGTTTGCCAAAAGATAGGAAAGACTCAGATAAATAACCTTCCCTATTCTAAATGGCAATTTTACTCTGAGAATTAATTTTCAGAACAAATTAGAAATTACTTGCAAAATCATTCCAAGATTCGATTGATGTCTTAACCAAAGTTTTATTGCTGGCTGAAATTAAGACACTCGTTACTCATTACTTACCAAACCAGCAATTTTAATATGGCTATCATTATGTCCAGAGTTTCCTAGAAGGATGTTCGATCCGTTTATCGATCTCGTCTTTACCAAGGCAACCGTGTACCATCCCAAGAAAAGAATTCTCCACTGTCTTTTAATTCCAAATCTGAGATTACTTGAGACAGTAAACTAACCGTATATTCAACAGGAAAGAGTTTGCCTGGAGGTACGTTCTTTTGAAAAGGCTGAGATAGTCTAGTATCAGTAGTACCTGGATGTAGAGCCACCACAATAGTTTGAGGACAGCGACGACTATATTCGATCGCCGTAGTCTTGAGGAACATGTTTAAAGCTGCTTTGGAAGCCCGATAGCCA
>JBCCDL010001084.1:0-1626 GCA_039030815.1 Cyanobacteria bacterium P01_A01_bin.83
TAGCTTATAAATGTGACATGAAAATGACGTGACTCTGAGACGTTTTATCAAAAGCCATAAGCTTTAAGCTCTAGGCTCTAAGCTAGGTCGGCATCGCATTACGAGCAATATGGCTCTAATGACATCTTTCAGTATTCCTTAATTTAATTTTTTGGCGTTGCATAGTTGCACAAAGGCTTGTGGTGGGTTCGGCATCTATGATTTAACCAAAAAAAGAAAGATTTTTCTCCTCGTCTCCCTGTCTCCCTATCAACCTCAACCAACCTACTATGATGCAACGCCAATTTTTCAATATGCGTTTGCCCTGATCAAAATGGTTCTCTAGTTCTCTGGTTCTCTAAGATAATATTTGTGTCTATCCTACTGTTTGTCTAATCACAACTGTCATATGCCAGAAAAACAAAGCAAAAATTTTTTTCAAAATGATTTGTGGCAAAAGCTAGTGGCTTTGATCGCTGTAATCAACTTACTTCTGGTTCTATTTAATCTAAGCTATTTGTCTTTCAGGGACTTTTACTATAACAACATTCCTTTATTAGTCAGAATTTACGATCCCCTCAAAGGGATTGAACCTCATCCCGATACCGAAGCATATCTGCGAACTGTAGATTTATTGCAGCATCAAGTTACTATAAATAATTCGTTTATTGATCAACAGCAAGACTTACTAGCTTCACTTAGACAACAAAGCATTTATCTAATTGAAGAAAATCCCTTTGCCGCCGCTAACAAGTTGTCTACTTTTGCCAAACTTAAGCATCGCTTGGAATATCGGATGCAGACTCGCTCTTCTAAAGCAGCATTTAACCGATTTTGGAGTGAGTCATATCTATCTCAGGCTAACATCACTGAGGAACTAGACTTTTTTGACGATAAAATTGCACCCCTGTTAAAAACCAACTACTATCGACGAATCGATGCCAATGGAATTGAGATCGATAACTTTTGGCAGATTGATCTTGGCTTTGTGATCTTTTTTGCTTTGGAGTATCTGAGTCGTACTTTTAAAGTTGCCCAAAATCGAACAGATCTTAATTGGTGGGATGCCATGGCGCGTTACTGGTACGATCTGCTGATGTTAATTCCCTTTTGGCGGTGGTTACGTGTTCTTCCTGTAGCAGTAAGAATCCACAAATCTGGTTTATTTAATTTAGAGAGAATATTAACCCAAATTACCCATGAACCAGCGGCATATATTTCTCACCGCGCCTCAACGTTTTTAATCGTACGCTTATTAAATCAAGGTCAGGAAGTTGTTTCTAGTGGTGCGATCGCAGATATCTTATTTTCATCTAATAAGGAGGAAACAGTAGGAGAAAATAATAAAATAGACAAAATCATTGATCGCTTGATTGGTTTGACTATTTATCAGGTTTTACCAGAAGTTAAACCAGATATTGAAAATCTGTTACGCTACAGTCTTAAAGAGGCATTAAGAGGTTCGGATCTATATCAAACTGTTAAAGTCATTCCAGGGTTGGATCAAATACCCCGTGAAACCATTGAACAGTTGGCAGACTATCTGGCACAGGCTGCATATGATGTTTTAATTAATTCTTATAGTGATGCTGAAGGCAAAGTTATCTTTGGTAGCCTAAGTGAAAACTTTGCTGGTACTCTCAAACA
>JBCCDL010001085.1:0-1619 GCA_039030815.1 Cyanobacteria bacterium P01_A01_bin.83
CATTCGTGACAAGTTAAGCTTGTATCGCAGTTGTCAAATGGGTTTTAGAAGATGCTTGAAAGAAAAATTCTTCAGTTCCTCGCTGTTTTTCAGGATAAGGGGCGACAATCAGTTTTACACCTCCTTTTTTTCGTTTTCGTTTGACAACACCTAAATCTTGGTTTTCTGGTGCAGAAAAATACTTTACTGGGTCATTGGCTTTACCTTTTTGGTGAGCAACATAAAAGTGATAAAGACCCCTATAAATCATTTCTAATGAAATACGGTCAAAGGGTAAAGAAAGTTCGTCTGCAACAGCATCACCTAAATCTACTAATATTGAATAAAATAACCAAGTACCCCAAATCTGCAATTTAATTCCATTGATTGAACCTGTCCATAAATAGCTTAAACCTAAAAGTCTTTTGACTGTGTTAAAAGCATCTTCAATTCGCCAACGCTTTTGGTATAAATCTGCGACTACGTAAGGAGGTAAAACGTTAGGGTCAAGTACGCTTGTTAAATAAGAATGCCAAGTTTTACCAGAACGGATTTCAACCAGACGCAACGTAATAAATGGAGTCCTTTTTGTCCCAGAACCTAGACGTATCAATCGGTCTTTAATAGCATAGCTATCTGTAAAGACTTGTTTAACTTGAATAGATGCTCCCTTTTTTAAACGAGTAATAAAATCAACTTTTTGTTCGATTAGTTGTAGCCAAAAGTTAAAATGATAGAATCCTCTATCTAATAATAATAAGGTGTTGGATGTAACTAAATTTAAAATATTATCCTCAAATTTTGTATCAGAAGTTCTTGGATTTTCCTGAAACCAAATTTCTACTGGTAATCGAGTCATTAAATCTATAACGGTTCCAATTTTTCCCGCTAATTGACCTTTGGGCACATCTTCAAGGCTACCAAGTTTTCTAAACAATGCTTCTAGGATTGAACCATCTACTATCCAAATTTTTTCAAATTTTGACAAAGTAAATTGAACACTTTCAGGTATTTTTCGCTCACTTCTGCTGTGCCAATTTGATTTAAAATATGGTAGTAAATCTTTGAATATTTTCTCAAATAATTCAGCTGGGAATGTTAAAAACCGTTGCGATATAGCTTGTTGGCTCACAGCCAAAGGCTTACACCACAAAAAACCTTCTCGTCCCAAGATTCTTGTGAGTTCTGTAACTCCAGCAACATCCCGCCATAGTAATGTTAGAACTGCTGCCACCATAAATGGTAAGTTAAGAATTCTATCTCTAAGCTTCAGTTGACGATAGTAATTTTCTTGTGCAGCAATGGCAGGTGTTATTAGAGCTTCAAGTTGCTCAGCGATTACTTCGTCTTCAACCATTGGTCGCTCGGTCTTTTTTGCGTGGTCTCGGTTGGTTCGGTTCTTACTCACAGCAACCCCAATTCATCTGTTAATTGCTATTAACTAGCTACCATAATTCTTCCTCAAGATAAATATTGAACGGCAGATTTATTGATAATGATAATCGTGATTTTTAAGGGAAGAGGCTGCTGACGGCAGCCTCTTCCCTTCCGGCACTCAATTGATTATCATTCTTACCACAATTTATTTCTACATTTGGGAATATTGACATTCTGCACATACTTTTAACTTGTTACCAATG
>JBCCDL010001086.1:0-1617 GCA_039030815.1 Cyanobacteria bacterium P01_A01_bin.83
AACCCTTATTGATTCGAGCAGTTGAAGCAGACATTACAGTTAAATCGGTGATGTCCAAAAACACAGACGAATCACCCACAGTGCTTTGTGAAGGTAGAAAGTTGATTCTTGGGGAATATGCAACCAAACAGAAAAACGCTCAAACTATTGTAGAACAGGGTAAACATAACCCTGATGTCATTAAGCCTTATTTATTTGCTGGATTAAGAGAGAACTTTCAAGGTTCTATTTCTTATTTAGTCCCCCACCGTGACAAATGGCAAGAGGATGGATTAAGAAGCAAGTTAATTAACACTCACGAAATTGCCGTAAACGGTAAGTTTTACAAGCACACAGTTACAGACATTCAATTCTATTTAGAATCAGATGTTGCTGTAGAAGCTGCTTTTATCACCAAAGAAATTCCAGATGATGGTGATTGTTTAGCCATAGATATCGGTGGTGGAACTACCAACTTTCTGATTATGACACCAGACGGGGATGTATTGCACCGTAACTCTTTCCCAGATGTAGGAGGAGTTTCCCTTGCAAATGACATTATCAACAGCGATTTAATGAAGTCCCAAAAATACGCTTTCAAAGTACCTAAAATAATGGATGCAATAGCAGATGGAACATTCCGTTATGGTCGCAACTATGACTTCTTCCCTGTGTTTAAACCATTATTAGATAACTGGTTCAATCGATTAGTTGACCAAATAATGTTAGATTCACGAGACTATTTATCTGATGTCGCTACCGTCATGTTTATTGGTGGAAACGCCGAATTGTTACGCGATCGCATTCAAAATCAAGATGGATATTATATTCCTCAGAATCCACAGTACAGCAATATTGAGGCATTGATAGGTGGGTAATGGAGGTTAGATTGAAGCCTCATATTATGGGTCATATTCAAGCAGTTCAACTCATATTAGATGGAGCTCCAGTTAAATTTATTGTTGATTGCTGTTTGGATGCAGTGATTTTCCACACCGATTTTAAAGTGACTCATGAGTCTTTAAAATCGACTAGAAGTCAAAAAGTTAGTTTGTCAAAGCGACACAAAGATTATTTGTCAAACTATGTAGCTTCTTTACATATAGATGCAACTACAGCAATAAATTTAATTCTTGGAGATTACTTTAATGGTACAGAAACGATGCTTAAGACTCCACTTACAGTCAAGAGGATAAAACCCTTACCACAGTTAGAAAAAGAAGTATTGGATAAGCCTTCAGAGGATACTAAAGGAGCCTCTTTACTAAGTAATTTAAAGCGATAGAACAATGGCACATAAACGAATTGTACTGAACCCAAAACATGAAAATAAAGCATCTGAAATTCTGACAAAGACAGGTATTGAAAACTGCTCGCAGCTTTTTTCTATTCTGCTGGTTAATTTTGGCGATGACTTAGTAAAGCGTTTAAAAGGTAATAGCAATGTCTAAAAAACAGATACAGCAAGCATTACAAGAAATACTTGATAAATTTGAACAACTCTCTAACGAGAATGAATTTGAAGTGATATGTCAGCAGTCACGAATTTATAACGATATCTCTCTAAGCGATAGCTGGCAAGGGATTGAAGCTGCAATAGACTTACTCAATCAAAAAGTCATTTAACCACCTACGGCA
>JBCCDL010001087.1:0-1599 GCA_039030815.1 Cyanobacteria bacterium P01_A01_bin.83
GAGCGGCGGGATTTGAACCCACGACCCCCACTACCCCAAAGTACTCCGACTACTCAAAACGTCGGAAATACGTTGGTTAGGAGGAAGTTTTTTTAATCTATTGGTGTCTATTTGGTGTCGAATTGGTGACACCAAAATGTATTCAGATAATAAAGACAAAGCCAAAGTAGGCAAGGTTACAGTAATCAAACATCGCAACGCATATAGAGTTAGATTCACATATCCTAGAGGAAAACGCCACGATCTAAAAATAGCAAATGCTACGGATGCTGGCTGGCAGATTGCCATAAAAGCAGCAACCCTAATTGATTTAGACATAACAAATAATGACATTGATTTTAGTTATGTTCGCTATAGTCCCATCTACTCATCTCGCATTGAGATAGCTGAAAGAAAGCCCAATCTTATAGATTTATGGCAGAATTATCAAGAATTAAGTAAAGACAGAGTAGCTGCTACAACTATTAAAAAACACTGGGTTCAGTACCAAAAGCATTATCTTGGTAGAACGCCAGCAAAACTGCTTGAACTTGATAAGGCAAATGATTTTGTAGCTCATTTATTGACTCGTTATAGCTCAGGTTCTATATTACCTATCTTCTCTAATTGCCTTAATCCTTCAGTTAATTTGGCTGTCAAGACGGGAAAGATTGAGCGCAATCCTTATGCTGCAATACCAATAGCAAGGAAAGGTAAGAAGCCTATTGAAGCTTATGAACCTCATGAAGTTAAAGCTATTGTCAGTGCTTTTTATGATGATAGATACGTCAAACCCAGTAGCGTTTATCCCCATTCATACTATGCTCCCATGATTGACTTTATTAGTCTGGTGGGATGCCGTCCTAGCGAGTGTCATGCTTTAACTTGGGACGATATTAAGAAGAAGAATGACAGATTTTATATTCGGTTTAATAAAGCATACAGTCAAGGCATCTTGCTACCTCATACTAAGACGCATGAGATCAGACTATTCCCAATTAATCAACAGCTAAAGACGCTACTAAATACAATGGCTATTTCTGAGAATAAATATAATCTGATCTTTCCCAGTGTTTCACTAGGGTATGTAAACCAGAAAACATTCAATAGACGTTATTGGAAAACTGTTGTGAATGGTTTGATCATGGATGAGAAACTAGAAAAATCTTACCGTCCCTATTCTCTGCGACATAGCTTTATTACTCGGTTGGTGCGAGATGGTTGGGATATAGCTACTGTTGCAAGAATATCGGGCAATAGTTCTGAAACAATAATCAGACATTACTTAGCTGCTAAGGATGGTTTTGATATACCAGAACTCTAATCGACTAATAGAGGGGTAAAATTCCCCTCTACTCATAACAAATACAGTTCTCGTAGGTTTTCTGTGTCCCTATGAGTTCTGAGTTTCTGTAATGATTTAGCAAGGCGTTGTCTAATACATTCTCTAGTAACGCCCAGCCTATTACCTATTTTCTGAAGACTAATAGGCTTTCCATCTATAAGACCATAATACGCTTAGTGTGAATTAAAAGGCTTTAAAATCCGTTGCTCGTAATGTCTCTCAGCTATGAATTTGGTTGATTTTACTCTTTTCAGTTTAGTCTTACTGCTTTCTTA
>JBCCDL010001088.1:0-1584 GCA_039030815.1 Cyanobacteria bacterium P01_A01_bin.83
ACATAAGCTTGAGCTAAGTCAGTTTCGGCTCTTTTAACACTAGCGATCGCTAGTTCGACTTCAGCTTGTGCTGTCTGTACGTCTACAGGACGTATTTCGGCAATGCGGTCTAAAGTTGCCTTAGCTGATGCTATTTGAGCTTCTAAAGTCCGAGTAGCACGGTTTTGTGTGGCTAATGCTGATTCTAATTGAGCCTGTGCGGTTTCCCAAGCTAAGCGTTTATGATCTCTTTGGGATGCAGAGATCGCTCCATCTTGATACAAGGACTCATAACGATCGTATTCTACTTTGGCAGTACGAACTTCAGATTGCCAACGGTTAATAGTTGCTTGGTTTGAAGCTATCTGTCCCCGTAATTCGGCTTCCAGATTGTTAATTTGGGCTTTTTGAGCGGTAATTTCCCCAGTTTTCGCACCAGCTTTTACTTGTGCTAGTCTTTTTTGGGCAACTTGGACTTCTTCTTGAGCTTCTTCTAAGGCAGCTTCAAGCTGATCTCGACTCGCTAAGGTAGCTATCACTTGACCAGCTTCAACCCAATCTCCTCGCTTGACTAAGAGTTGGGCAACGCGATCGCCATCTAGTGCTAAGGGAGCAAATAAATTAATAACTTCGCTTTCTGGCTCTAATCTACCTAATGCTGTTACTTTTCGGAGAATGGGTGCAGTTTGCACTGCCTGAGATGAATTATCGGGTTTTGCTTGAGAATTTTTCCAGAGGAAACTTGCACCAGTCAAGGTGGTTGCGGTAACTAAAAGTCCGATAATCCAAGGTTTTGATGATTTTAGAGGGACGATTTTCATCTTGAATCCTCTGCTGATAATGAAGAGTTGGAGTTGTGATTTTTTTATATCTAACGTTTGTTATAAAAACAAGTTGCTTTAATCTAATACAGTTATGGTAATCAGAAGGCTAGGGGTCGCCTAATCGCATTTTTAAGATTGATATATTGATTGGCAATAGCGCGATTCGCTATTCATTCATAATGATATCGACAAGCTAAAAAATCGATTTGAGTTTGTCCAACTCGATAAACCAATCGATGCTCTAAATTAATTCGTCTCGACCATATATCTGCATCCACGTATTTTAAAGGTTCTGGTTTTCCTATTCCGCTAAAAGGATCAGACATTACTGCCGTTACCAAATCGAGGACTTTCCCTCCTGTCTTGGCATCTTGTTTAAACCACCAGGCTAAATCCTCCTTAAAACGAGAGCTAAAACCAGGACTGCGATTCACTACTACTGGTTTAACTTCATCAGTGTCCGCTTTCTTTTTCTTTTTCTTGCCCAACGCCTAACTCCTGTTGCAGTTCTAATAAACTTTGAGGCTTAATGTTTCCCGTCTTTGATTCTTCTATTGCATCCAAAAGACGGCGTGCATTTGTTGGAGAGCGAAAAAGATAAACTGTTTCTACCAAGCTCACCAAATCTGATTCGGGAATTAACGCTACGTTTTCCCCATTCCGACGATTGATTACGTATACTTGATGATTTTCTACTATCGTATTCAACAAATTAAACAAATCATTTCTAGCTTCAGTCGGCGATATTATTTGAGAATCCAGCATATTTTATGTACATAAA
>JBCCDL010001089.1:0-1580 GCA_039030815.1 Cyanobacteria bacterium P01_A01_bin.83
CAACTATTTAGTAGAAAATTTAGAACGTCCCGATGCTGGTACTTTCTGGAATAACCTAGCTTTAACTCGCCCCCATACCGCACCTACCATATTGCTGGAGTTAGGCTTTATGATTAATCCTCAAGAATTTGAATGGATTACCAACGAACAAGAACAACAAAAGCTGGCACTGACCTTAGCCGAAGGCATTAAAGAATGGTTTATGAACCTTGAATCAACTCAAATTCAACCATAAATAGGGCTTGCTGAAAAACTTGGATTTGACAAGATATCTGTTTAAAAGCTTTTAGCTTTTAGCTTTTAGCTTTTAGCTTTTAGCTGTGAGTTATAGCATTACGTATTTAGATTAGGACACTTGCTACTCGCTACTTACCCTTCGGGAGCGGAGCGTTCCCTTGCGCCTTTCGGCGACGCGGGGTCTCCGCTCTACTTGCTACTTACGAACCGTCAACTTTTGGATTGTCCTAACATAACTTTGTACGGCTATATAGGCTTGCTTTGGGAATAATAAGCTTAGTTTCATTGAATTCTATTGCGAGCAATGCAGAAGTTTTTCACCTCCTTTATTATGGGAATTTTTACGATTATATTCCTCAACAACATCCAATCGATCTTTATCGGTCTGGGATTGACAATTCCTTTAGCTACTATAATTACTTGGATTTTATTTATAGAAGTCGTAGTTAAAGCTTTATTATTTCAAGCCGTACCACCATTAGTTATAAATAAGACTAATTTAGAAAACCATACTCATTTGAATATAGACATAGATCTATTTAATTGTTATTGTAGCGAATTAAAAAGGATCGGCTTTAAAAAGTTAGTTGATTATACCTCTCCTTCTATAAAAGGAATGGCTCGCTTATTTTATTATCCCGAATATAATTGTTATGCAGAAGTGGGAATGTTAGCAGGAACTTCAAGCTTTTGCTCTATAGTTAGTGGTTTTGAGCAAGGTTGGTTTTTTGCTACTACCAACAATAATCCTTCAACGAGTAATAAGGCAATTGTTTATACTTTCTTAACCTTGCCTCGCACCATATACAAAATTTTTAATGAAGAACCAAAATTATTATTTGACTCATTTCTTGATTGGCGATCTGAGGTTAAGAATAAATTAGCAGTAGAATTAATTGCGATCGCTGATGAGGAGATGTATTTTACATGGGAAAGAAACAAAAGAAAAATGCAGCGCCAACGATTGATGTGTAAAAGTATTATTATTTCGCTGATTAAAATGTTTTTATTTTCTCTAAATCCAAAATCAAAATGGATGGGAGACTATTCAAAATTTGATAGAAAAAAACCAAAATAATATTTATGTACCTAATCGCTATTCTATATGTCGGAGAGAAAGGCGTTGAGGAGAGGTTTTAACTGTATTTTAAATTTTAAAATAACATGCAGCTTAAAAGATTAACAGCTTATACAGCAATCCTAAATAGTTTATGAAAAACTCTCTCTTCTCTTTACTCCGTGTCCTCTGTTAGGTGCGCGTACATGCGGGCATAGCCCTTTGTCTTGCGCCTGTCGGCGGACGGTGCTTCGCACCATCGTCAGCGAAGCTGACTCTGAGGCGG
>JBCCDL010001090.1:0-1578 GCA_039030815.1 Cyanobacteria bacterium P01_A01_bin.83
AGCAAAGCTACGACCCGTGAGTTGTCCGTCTTGCCCGCATGTGTTGCGTTGACTTCGTCAATGTTCATTGGGACGCTGAGTCTCGACGGCACTGATTGACTTGGTAAATAACAAGAAAGATTGAGGTCTACTTTTCTAGGAATGAGTTACCAGAGGGTTTTATTAAAATTAAGTGGCGAAGCCTTAATGGGCAACTTAGGGTATGGTATAGATCCTATGGTAGTTGCCGAGATCGCAGAAGAAGTAGCTGAAGTAGTAAATAGCGGTGTTCAAGTAGCCATTGTGGTAGGTGGCGGAAATATTTTTCGCGGTATGAAAGCCTCAGCCGCAGGAATGGATCGAGCAACAGCCGACTATATTGGTATGATTGCTACAGTCATGAATGCCATGACTTTGCAGGATGCTCTCGAAAGAATTGGTATTTCCAATCGGTTGCAAACTGCAATTTCTATGCAGGAGGTAGCTGAGCCATATATTCGCCGTCGAGCTATTCGGCACTTAGAAAAGGGTCGAGTGGTTATCTTTGGCGCTGGCTCAGGAAATCCCTTTTTTACTACTGATACTACTGCTGCTTTAAGAGCAGCGGAAATTGATGCTGAAATTATTTTCAAAGCTACTAAGGTAGATGGGATTTATGATAGCGATCCAGTTAAAAACCCTAATGCTCACCGCTATCAAAGTTTGACCTATAACCATGTTCTGACTAAGGAACTGAAGGTAATGGACAGCACTGCGATCGCTCTGTGTAAAGAAAACAATATTCCTATCTTAGTCTTTGATCTTTCCGTAAACGGTAATATTATGCGTGCTACTAAGGGTGAATCCGTAGGCACAATTGTAGGAGGAAATTGTGAAGTTATCTGAGATTAAAGAACGTATGCAAAAGACCATTGAGGCTACTCAAAGGTCATTCAACACTATTCGCACAGGAAGAGCAAGTACTTCACTACTAGACCGAGTAATGGTAGATTATTATGGTTCTGAAACTCCTTTGAAGTCTCTAGCTAATTTAAGCACCCCTGATGCTACTACGATCATGATTCAACCTTATGATGCCAGTAGTATGGGACAAATCGAAAAAGCGATTTCTCTGTCTGATATTGGTTTAACCCCCAATAATGATGGTAATCTGATTCGGCTTAATATTCCCCCTCTAACCAAGGAACGTCGTAAAGAGCTAGTCAAAACTGCAAATAAGTTAGCTGAGGAAGGGAAAGTTGGAGTCCGTAACATTCGTCGCGATGCGATCGAAGAAGTGCGGAAACAGGAAAAGAATAGTGATATTTCTGAAGATGAATCCAGGGACTTACAGAACGAAATACAAAAAGTTACTGATAATTATAATAACAAAATTGATGAGCTGCTCGCTATCAAAGAAAAAGATATTATGACTGTTTAAAAGCTTTTTTACGCTTAAATGTTAATGTTTAAAGTTTCACTCACAGTCCAAATAAAACTTTAAGAGCAATAGTTTTTCAATTTTTATTTGCCATAAAATAGATTTAATTATCATATAATTTAATAAATCGGTCATTAACGACCGATATTTTTTTTGCTATTTACTTCACAAGGGGATAA
>JBCCDL010001091.1:0-1565 GCA_039030815.1 Cyanobacteria bacterium P01_A01_bin.83
AATTATGGAGGTAGACTATCGCGTCGTCGATGGTGCAGTTAACCTTACTGGTTTAGCGGCAGTACTTAGTGGCGAAGGTCTGAAATACTTAGAGAACGGTCGCGCTCAATTCTATGCACTGATTGTCTTTGGTGCAGTATTAGGATTTGTGATTTTATTTAGTGTAGCTTAATTAGCTCTTAGCTAGTTGAAAATACTAAACATTTGTAAGTTTTGATATTTTTAAGCGATCGCTTTTTTTAGTTAAAGGGCGATCGTTTTTTTGATTTAATTCTGCTTGACAATTATTATATATAGCAATTGAATCCTAGATTAGGACATCTTTGCTTCAACTGCTATAAATCATTTTCACCTGTATTTATCGATAAAATCTTTGATTATTATGAAAGCTTCTGTTCCACGTTTTAAATCAGCAAACTCGGCAACTGGATAATCGTAATCTGGATCGAATTGCAGAATTATAGTTCCCGTAGCTATTTTTTCCGAATCATCGATATCAAATCTTACTTGCTTAAGTCGATCAAAGGCGTAAGTTTTACTAATGTCTTTTAGTAGTATTCTTTTTACTGAAATTGTTAAACTTTTCTGTTCTCCATCAAAGTCATAAGTGGTCTTGAAAGGAGAATTAAGCAGAATAATGAGAAATAAGAAATGTAGAGATAGTATGAATAGTAGTGTGATCCAGCCTAATTTTAAATCTACTTTGATACTATCAAAATCGGTCTTGCCTCGAACAAAATTACTGACCTGAATTTTTTGCTTAAAAAGATTGAATCCAGACTTAAAATTTAAATATATTAACGTGTTTGCTATACTGGGATAATAATATTTTTTCTGATACCCAATCATACGGAAAGAAGACGAGTCGGGATTTGCTTTTATTACCATTTGTTTATTGTTAAGCAGTCCTCGTAATATTCCATCTACATCTTGAACATTTTTAATTTCCGTCTTGTCTGGCTTCAGAGCGATCGCGCTTCTTTCAACTAATAAACAACTTACTTGCCCTGTATTATTTCTTTCACATTCAAGAGAAGAATAAACTGGACTAATAAAAAAACTCCAGTATAAAAAAGGGAGCAGTATAATAATAGAAATCAAAATACCAATCAATTTGGACATTGAATAAACTACCAAGTTTAATCTTGTCTCGCTATTTTTCAGAAATTTAATCACTATTTTGTTTGATTACAATTGCCAATAATTATTGAATAATAATACTCGGCAAAAGCAATCGCTTTTCTTTTTAAAAGGCGATCGTTTTTTTGCTTTAGTTCTGCTTGATA
Source organism: Cyanobacteria bacterium P01_A01_bin.83 (assembly GCA_039030815.1). Classification (GTDB taxonomy): domain Bacteria; phylum Cyanobacteriota; class Cyanobacteriia; order Cyanobacteriales; family Xenococcaceae; genus Waterburya. The sequence continues at coordinate 1,287 of JBCCDL010001091.1, forward strand.
ATTATCATATAAAGCATTTTACAGAGGGATTTGAATTAGTAGAGTTGGAGCAAGAATTCGAGACAGCATCAATAATGCAATCAATACTTTTGAGATACATTACGTAAACTTCGAGTCTGTTCTAAGATATCCTCAATATCTTCCTGGGATAGACGCTCAACATAATTAATCTTGATTTCTTCTAACAAATCAACTAACAACAGCTCAATTTTGTTCATACTTTGCTGCGCTTGGAGTTCACTAGAAAAAGATTTACCAACGTTACTCATCAAGCTTTCT
>JBCCDL010001092.1:0-1556 GCA_039030815.1 Cyanobacteria bacterium P01_A01_bin.83
AAAACAGAGGAATGTCTAATCTTACTACTCGTTACTCATTACTCGTTACTCATTACTTCTAGTACAGATTAACCTACGGGAATTAATTAGAATGACTATAATTAAGCTGGATTTATATTTATTAAAATAAACAAAAAACAGCCAATCTCTGGTTTCTTTGCGAGATCGGCTGCTATGAAAAAAATATTTTTTAGGAGATTGGGTCGGCTAGATAAATATATCTTTCCGAGTAAAGTTTACATTAAACCGATCTGGCTGAGAATGCCTTGACCAGTAAAATATTCGGTGACTGCTGCAATCACAAAACCAAGCATTGCTAGGCGACCATTCCAGGCTTCTGCAAATTGAGTGAAACCAAATTTGTTTTCTTGATTTTCCATGATGATTACTCCAATAAATTCAGATTATTGCTAATGATTTCTATCTAGATTATAGACAATGTAAATTTTTATTGCAATTAATTGACAAAAACTATTTTAATCAATCTAAAAGTAATTAACGAGCTAGATTGAGTAATTCCTTAGGAGATGCCAATAGATCGATCGCCACAAAGAAAATTTTGTTTTCTGAATTAAGCAAAAATCTCCAGGACATATTCATCCCTACACCAGCACCAAACCAAGGAGTTTGAACTTTTCCTGTGACTTTAATTTGCGTGTAGCCATCTTCTGCGGGTTCGGCGATACCCTGTTCTGGAGCTAGTTTAAGATTGGGACATTCTTCTTTAAAAAACTTGAGTACCGCATCTTTGCCCACAATGGGTCTTTTGAAAGGAGGTTGTAATGCCCCGTCTTCAACAAATAGCTTAATTAACTCGTCAAAATCATTAGCATTTAACAAGTTCATATAGCTCAATACAGTGGGATTAGTAACTCCAGCGATCGCTACTTTAGTCCGCTTGGACATTTCTGTAGGAGGAGCAACAGGCTCGCTAACTCTAGTAAAGTTACCCATTTTAGAGGGGTCAAATCCCATATCCACCACAGTATTACGCAATACTGTAATTTGTTGACCCGAATCTAATCCTTGAAGTGTTTGCAATACAGCATTGGCATTAGCAGAAAGCTTATACCCTTCAGGAATGGGAGCTACTATTCCTTGTTCCATCCATTCCCCTAATCGATACCAAAAACCCAGCTTGATATTGGGAGTCCAAGTGGCATAGATACGGCAAATTGGCGTGTCTGCACGGTTAGCCAAATCGCACATTACCTGAGATTGTTCTTGGAAATTCATCTCTTTGATTTGGTTTAAAGTTGGTTCGGCAAACTGCATATTGGCTGCACCTGGAGCAGCAACAGTAATAGTTTTACCCATTTCTAGGTAAGCAAACCAAATCCAAGCAAGTTGATCTTCGGCACTTAGCTGATTGAATCTTGCAGTTAAAGCTGGTACGGCATCAGCAGATAAGGTATTAGGAAATATGTTACGTGCTGAGTCAATAGTAAATGGCATAAATAACCTTCCAGTAAATCGTGCAATTAGATTTGAAACGTTGGCTACATTATAAACGTATTTTAAGTAAAGTTACATTTTCGTAACAAAAACCGTATATT
>JBCCDL010001093.1:0-1551 GCA_039030815.1 Cyanobacteria bacterium P01_A01_bin.83
TACTTATTCTATCTATACCCATCCTAAGTAGTGTATCCTCATAATCTGCCAGAGACCATGTCAACACCTATGGCTGAGTCATAAATTAAAATTAGAGCGAACTCTTCAAATGCTGCTAATTATTCTTATTATTTTGACTAAAAGAGCAAAATTAAGACATAGTGACGACGAAATCTTATTATTCATGCTTTTTCTTCAGAATGAAGGCGATTCCGCCGTCTAATTATTTATATTTGGGTTATTAGCTAAAGCAGATAATTATTATCCACGTTCAATTTTGTCACTTTGACTAAGAACAATCAGGGCAATGGTCGCGGGAATCACGACGATAACTGCGCCTAACCCAATACTCAAAAGAAAATTAGCTAATGAAGGAGTCATAAGTTTTTATCCTGACTATATTTTGTGTTTTAACTTTAATAGTTAATAGTTTACGTTGTTTTATAATTCTAAAATTTTTTTTACCAAAACTAAAGTTAATTACTGCCTAAACTTAATAACAAGGGTATAAGGCAACTCATAAGCTGCTCCCGCATTTAATTACTTGTTGAGGCTCAAGGGGAGACAAGGAGACAAGGGGACAAGGAGAAGATTTGATAGTTTAGTTTGTTTCCTAATTCAACAATATGCAGTTTTAATGCACACCAGCTTAGTAAAACTAATTTTCAATTTATTCAATCGATCGCCATATAGCCCTACAAACTAGTGATCACAATATGTTTTAAGGCTAGTAATTGACTATTGATAATGAATACATCTTGCTACAAGTATATTTTAAAATGCGCTCAAATTACTTTTCTCGCATCTTCAGTTATTTCTCCTATGCCTTCACGATGCAAGCAGTAATGGAGATCAAAAGCCATTCTCACAAACGATGAGCTAACTTGGTAGAATACCGTTTTAACAATCATAATACCCTGAAGTGAAAACAAAATTTTTTATTGATCACAGGTAGCTAGATCCGATAATTTACTAGCTAAAACAAAGAGCAAAATTCCAATGTGAACTGCTCCTAAAATAGCAGTACAATATACAGTGAGTGTTTACATTGCGTAATAATATTCACTGTATATTGAGTATTTAGTTGATAAATATGAATTTTTCAATAGGAAGCATCGCCATCAGCTTGCTGCTAGGATTGATGACAATTTTGTTTATTTTTAGAATTGTTCTGACGTGGTATCCTCAAGCAGAGTTATCGAAGTTTCCTTTTAGTTTGGTAGTTTTGCCAACAGAGCCTTTTTTAAAACCATTACGTCAGATAGTTTCTCCCATTGGAGGAGTAGATATAACGCCAATTATTTTGGTTGGCGTTTGCACTCTATTGAGAGAAATTCTAGTTGGACAACAAGGGTTGATCACGATGGCACTGAGCCACTAATTGTTTGCTTGCCAAAATTTCAGTCTTAAATCTGACATTCCGCAGTTAAATTGAAAGTTGATGGTATTTTAAAAAATATGAAACCATCTACAGCAGAAATCCAAGTAAAAGACCTAGACCATTACGGAATTATTGCAGGAATCATTGATGAGATTGGACTGGTAGAAAAA
>JBCCDL010001094.1:0-1539 GCA_039030815.1 Cyanobacteria bacterium P01_A01_bin.83
GCCGATCCTGCTTTGAGTGCTAGTCAGTAAGGTAAAAAAGCAACCCAAATTTGATTGCAAATCAGCTCAAATTGAAGCTAATAGAAAACCGCCCGAAAAATAATCGAGCGGAGTGTGGTGTGAGGAGTGAACGGAAACTTTTGTCTCCGCCCTCTCTATTCTAAAATAGAACTTTAAAATTGCCAGAATTTTCTGTTATGACTTTGACAAACTGAAGATTTTTTTTAGATTGATTAAGTTAAATAAATTAATTATCAAAGAGATAAAGTTCCCGATTAGGTGATTGTGCAGATAAAATCACCAATGAAAGTGAACCAAATATGTTGAATAATTCTAAATGAGCAAAATATTATTGAACAGAAGTATCGAACCTGAACACAAGAAGCTAATGTTAGCTGCGATCGCATTTTTTGGTATTACTTTAGGTTTAACTCTTCACCGCCATTTTTCATTTTATTCTTCATATGATCAGGGAATTTTTAATCAGGTTTTCTGGAATGGGATTCGGGGTAATTGGTTTCAAAGCAGTCTTTCTTCCCAGCTTTCAACCAACGTAATTCATGGAGGAGAGGTTCCTGACGTATCTTATCATCGTCTGGGACAGCATTTTACTCCAGCCTTATTGCTATGGTTGCCTATTTACTATTTGGTGCCTCATCCTGCTACTTTAACTGTGTTGCAGGCAGTTTTTGTCACCGCAGCGGGATTAGTTCTCTATCAGCTTGCTAGGGTTCATCTCACCCCAGCGATCGCTCTATTGATTAGCCTCAGTTTTTATGGTGGCAACGCCATAATTGGCCCTACTCTAGGAAATTTTCACGATATATCCCAAATCCCTTTATTTGTTTTCAGTTTACTGCTGGCAATGGAAAAACGCTGCTGGTGGCTGTTTTGGCTGTTGGCGATCTGCGTCCTGTCGATACGGGAAGATAGCGGGATTACCTTATTTGGGGTTGGGGCTTATTTAATTTTAAGTCGTAGATACCCTCGCATTGGCTTAGGAGTATGTCTAGCAAGTGGAGGATATGTGCTGGCTGTGACTAATTTGATTATGCCCCTGTTTTCTGACGATGTTTCTAAAAGATTTATGTTAGAAAACTTCGGACAATATGCTGAGGGAGATCAGGCTTCTACCTTGGAAATTATCTTCAACATGATTACAAATCCAGGATTATTAATTAGGGAACTATTTACTCCTGTCTTTGGTACTTTTAAATATTTATTAGGACAGTGGTTGCCTTTAGCGTTTATCCCAATATTTGCTCCTGGTGCTTGGTCAATCTCTTTGTTTCCTCTGCTTAAATTGTTTTTAAGCCAAGGAGATTTAGTACTTAGTATTTCGATTCGCTATGCCATCAGCGTGACTCCTGGTTTATTTTACGGTTCGATTTTATGGTGGTCAGGACAGGGTTTTGGCAACTTTCATCAATCTCTCTCTCAGTGTCAGCCTCGTAAGTTGCGTCCTAAATTTCGCCGTTTCTGGATTTTTTGTATCTGTCTCTCTACTTTTTTTACGATTACCTCAAATCCCAGCGATAC
>JBCCDL010001095.1:0-1536 GCA_039030815.1 Cyanobacteria bacterium P01_A01_bin.83
AGCAGCAATCTCACAGGAGGCATTGACGTATTTGATATCGGGAAACATGCCCACGGGAACACCTGGAGTCTTTAATCGTTGTTCAGCTTGTTTAGCTGAAGGTGTCAGCAGAATTGCTGGTGGATGTCCCGCACTAGAATAGGTAAGATTACGGCTTTGCTGGTCGTAGACTCCATACCAGATCGTAAAGTATTTATCATTGCGATCGCTCATCTGAAAGGTCTGGTTTAATCTTCGCAATACTGTATTTGGTTTGTAATAATCAACGTTACTCAAACCCCGAGAACGCAAAAGATTGATAACCGCTAAAGAGGGTAAACTAGCTCTCAAACCATGTCCTGAAACATCTAATAAGTAAAATACTAAATGGCGATCATCTAGCCAAAAATAATCGAAGCTATCTCCCCCCAACTGTCGAGAAGGAATAAAACAAGCTTCAATCTTTAAAGAAGGATGGTGCAGTGGTTCTGGCAAAACAGTAGTAACATACTCTGCTGCCTCTGCCAGTTCCGTCTCTAGTAACTGTTTCTGAGTTTGTAAATCTCGACTTAGTTGGTGCAAACGTAAACCAGCTCTCACTCTGGCTTTTAATTCGTTCATTTCAATCGGCTTGCACAAAAAATCATCCGCCCCAGCATCCAAGCCCTTAACTCGATCTTCAACTGAATCGAGAGAGGTCAAAAGAATAAAAAAGGTTGTAGAAAGCTCAGGAGTAGATTTAATCTGATTACATACCTCTAAGCCATTTTTACGCGGCATAATCCAATCACAGATAATCAGTGCAGGACGAATTGCTTTAGCTTTAATCAACCCCTCTTCTCCATCACTGGCTAAGGTGATATCATAACCCTGCATGTTTAGAGTTCTCTCTAAAAGCATTTGAGTTGTGGAGTCATCGTCAATAATCAGGATTTGAGCCATGGTGTAGGTTGGTATTTTTTAATCTGATGACCAGAAATTATGGCAATCTACGTTAACTCCGACCGATTAGTAATTAGGTAAAAAGCCCAGCCGTCTTGTTAAACTAAGATGATGTCAATTAACAATTATCGTATATTTGAGCATATAAGAGAAAAGGAAAAAACTTAACTGGTGCAGGAAATTACACTCTTGACAAATCCTTAAAAACCAGATTTAAAGATTAACATCAGACTCATAAAGTAGCATTATTTCTGCCAATGTATGTCCGAACGAGGCACGAAGCAAGTTGAGAATTCTACACAGCATCAAAATTGAAGCGCCCAGCGACTTGAAAGCGCTAGATCAAGTCCTGTTTCAGTTCAATCAAATTTATCAGAATTTTATCCCCCTTCGAGACTGGTTACAGTGTAGATTAGCTTTAGCGGAGGGGTTTACTAATGCAGTACGCCATGCTCATAAAAACCTCCCTCCAGATATTCCGATCAAAATAGAAGTATTTCTGAAAGAAACGGCTATGGAGATTAAGATCTGGGATCATGGTTCGGCTTTTGACTTACATGGCTTTATTGCCGAAACTTCTAAAAAGCATGCTGATTGGCTGGGTAGTGGTCGTGG
>JBCCDL010001096.1:0-1536 GCA_039030815.1 Cyanobacteria bacterium P01_A01_bin.83
ACCTTTTGGTTTTCCTGTAGAGCCTGATGTGTAATTGATATAAGCAAGACTGGCAGAATCTACAGTGACTGGTCGCAGTGATGTCTCCAATTCAACGTCTTTCCCCCAATCTCGATCAAGACATATAACCTGTGCTTGATGAGTCGGTAAACTAGAAACTAATTCCGACTGAGTGATAATAATTGGACATTGGGAATCTTCTAACATCCATGCCAAACGTTCTGGAGGATAAGATGGATCTAAAGGGACATAGACTGCTCCTGCCTTGAGAATTCCTAAAATCGCCACAATCAACTCTAGGGATCTGACCATCATCAAAGCTACCATCGTGCCTGGCTGCACATTGTACTGCTGTAGCATGCCAGCTAAATGATTAGCACGACGATCAAGCTCTCGGTAAGTTAGTTGATGAGTCTTATTTTGTTGAAAATCGGGTAAAGCGATCGCAACTTGCTCTCGTTTTTGTATTACTTGCTCTTCAAATAACTCATGAATGCACTTTACTCCCGTAAAATTCATACTTTATCTTAGCTTTATATTAACTTTATATTGTCTTTATATTATGACAATTGAAATACATAAAAGTAGATTAAAGTTAATTTAGTGAAATTTTTGTATAAATTGCAACTGACAATTATGAATAAAAATGGTAAGTGTCACACAGGCAAAGATAGTTTAAACCCTTATTCAGCTTGAATTGAGCGCAATTCTTAAATTATGTTAATAATAATATAAGTAAGTAAGCAGAATTAAATATGAAGCAAAAACAAGTTGAATTTTTGGTTAAGTACTCGTTACTCGTTAAGTTAACTATCTTCTAATTAATTACACTTACCTACATAGATTGCTCGTTTATCCCTAGGTGTGGCAAACAAACTAAATGCGAGTAGTACTCCTTTCTGGTTTAAATTATTTTTATAATGGAAGCGCCGTAAAGCAGAAATAGTGATAGGAAACATGCGGTTGTCATATGCCTTTCGTCTTCTTATTTGAGCGCAGGTCGTCTTCGCGAGATACTAATGATAGTAGTAGATTTGACTAACGACATCAGTTACAGTCTCAGTGTTCAGCAAACACTCGCAATACGAAAGGCTGAGACAAAGTCTAATTAGAGGAGCGTTAACATCCTGAAACAACTAAAATTAATCACTATCTCTAATAACTCACCTCAAAAAAAATAATGAGTCAGAGAAGCCCTGAGATACAGCAATGGGGCTAATATGAAATCCAAACAAGAATGCTACAGATAAATTATCACGAGGAGATAGGGATATAGGGAGAGTTAATTCGAGCGTACATAATTACTAGTCAGCTAAGTCTTAGCCTTCGGCTTGCTAACGCAACCGACTTGCGGACGCTTACGCTGACGATGTTTGATGCCAAGTTATTCAATATTAGAAAAAATTACCATTGAGCTAATCAGCTTTGGATTTCTTAGATTCCTTCCAGGCATCCCTAGTTCTTCCTAAATTAATCTTGAATTCATCTGCACCCCAAACACTACCTGGGCGATCCTCATCCCAAGAAGCAGAGAAA
>JBCCDL010001097.1:0-1528 GCA_039030815.1 Cyanobacteria bacterium P01_A01_bin.83
ATAATTAACTACTTAAGTAAGAGAGAAAAGACTAAAGGAAAAATAGATTAGTCTGCTATTTATGCAAGAGATCTATTGATTAATTATAAAAACCGAAAATCTCAAGATTAATCAAATTTACTTGCCAGTTTGTCAATTGTATCTTGGCTATTTAGAAGCAATTAACAACAAGGAGCTACTAAAATATTCTATTAATTAAGCTATGGGGTTAATCGATATTTCCTGAAGTAATGCGAATAGAATCCAGAAGAATAACAAAAAACAAATATGAATTTAAGTGAGCGACAGATCGTAGAAAAAGAGTTGCTCAAATTGGATAAAGCATTTCTCGATGCTATTTTGCACCATGATGTTTTATCCGTAGAAATAACTTTGTCAGATGACTTTTTATCTGTCTTTCCAGATGGTCGCGTAGCCAATAAAGCAGATGAACTAAAAAATATTAGAACGGTCGAACTCGAATCTTATTCTACTGATGAGGTTCGTATTCACTGGTACGGAGATGATGTAGTGATTATCAACTTTCGTCTTTTATTAAAGATGAAAGGAGAAACAAAACAGGTACGAGACTCACATGTATATTTAAAGCGCAATCAACAATGGCAAATGATTTTAGGTCAAACTACTCCTATTCTTGATTCAACTAAACAATAGAGGATATACAACAAAAAAAGTTGAGGTTTTTAAACTATGAATGATTCTTGGGTTAAATCACCCGATAAGATCGAGATTATCGAACTCATTAATCGCTTTGGAATGTCAATTGACCTTAGAGATTGGTCAAGTTTTCGCAGTTTATTTGTAGAACAAGTTAAATTTGATTACTCATCAATTGGCGAAGTTGCAGGCATTTTATCAGCAGATGATATTGCTGATACTGCACGTCAAGATTTAGGCGGTTTCCAAGCAACTCAGCATTTAATTACTAATCACTTAATAGAGATAGAAAATAATACTGCTAATGCCCATGCTCATGTTCGAGCAATACACTTTCTGCCCAACAAAGCAAAAGATCCTGTGCTAGAAATGGGTGGCTACTATAGTGCGGGGTTTACTTTGATTAATTCTCATTGGAAAATCAAAAGCTGGAAGTTTGATCTACTTTGGTCTAGTGGCGATTTAGAATTGTTTGAATTGGCGAAACAAATTGAGTTTGGTTGAGATATTTGTAGATGTTTAACTATATTGATCAATTAGTATTTTAGCAGAAGCGATCGCAGCTTTAGCTTGTCTTCCAAGTAGAAAGTAAGAGATTGTTTGTCAAAATGTAACCGTTGAATTGCTTTTAGTACAAGTTGTTGCCTTTCCTATTGCCTATTCCCTATTTCCTGGCACGCAGCGCTATACATGAACAACTCTTTAACTAATTCATCCGCTAAAATTAAAATTATTCATTAACTGGCGAAGTTGCAGGCATTTTGTCAGCAGATGACATTGTTGATACTGTAGGTCAAGATTTAGGTGGTTTCCAAACAATTCAGCATTTAACAAGATTCACTATGATGAAAAGACTCTAAAAATGATAGAT
>JBCCDL010001098.1:0-1525 GCA_039030815.1 Cyanobacteria bacterium P01_A01_bin.83
ACCTGTTACTCCAGCAATTACCTGTCCTGGATCTGATTCTAGGGTAGAGGCAATAATTAGTTCCCCTACTTTAGCAATGTCTTTAATATAGCTTTGGGTTGATTGAAGAATATCAGATTCGCGCTCATTTTCGGTTTGTAAAATTACCTTTATTTTCTCTCCTGGCTTGATTACCGATTCGGCACGCAGATTACGGATCGTGCTGATGGTATTAAATAATAGCTCGAAGCTGTTTTCTAATTCAGGGTTGATTAGGTCTTCAGCAACTTCAGGATATAACTCTGTGGCTAAAGTTTGCTTGCCATCTGCTTGAGTAAGGGTCTGCCAGATTTCTTCAGTAATATGCGGCATGAAAGGATGCAATAGTTTGAGTATTCCTTCTAAGATATAACCTAAAGTTTGTTGTGCCACAAGGCGAGATTGGGAAGTTTCATCTTGCCATAGCCGAGTTTTGACAAGTTCAATATACCAGTCACAAAAATCATTCCAGATAAACTCATACAACCCTTTAGCTGCTTCCCCTAGTCCATAGGCTTCAATATTGTTGCGAGTTTGTTTAACGGTTTGATAGAAACGAGATAGTATCCATTTATCGCATAATTCATAATTAAAATCTCGCTTTAATTCAATGAGCCTTACATTAAAGAGGGCGGAACGCTCAGAAGAAGATAACTTTAAATTCATCATTACAAACCGCGAAGCATTCCACAACTTGTTGGCGAAGTTACGGGAAGTTTCAACCGATGATGATTCTTGTTTCTTGCGGTCATAATCAAAGCTGATGTTTTGCCCTGCACCGACAACTTTGGTAATCAAGGTATAGCGCAGTGCATCGGCACCATATTTGTCAATCATTAAGAGAGGATCGATGCCGTTATTTTTGGACTTGGACATTTTTTGTCCTTTTTCGTCCAAAACCAAACCGTGAATATAAACATCTTTAAACGGCATCTGATCAGTAAAGTGTCCTGCCATCATCGTCATGCGGGCTACCCAGAAGAAGATAATATCAAAACCCGTAACTAAAGTACTGTTAGGATAATATTTGGCTAAATCCTCAGTTTCCTTAGGCCATCCCATGGTGGAAAATGGCCACAAGCCAGAGGAAAACCAAGTATCTAGTACATCTGGATCTTGTTCTAATTGGATATTATCTCCATATTGTTCTTTTGCTTTTTGTTTAGCTTCAGTTTCATCGTGTGCGACAATGAAGGGAGTATGATCGGCTATTTTGTTGCCTGTCTCCGAAACTACATACCAGGCAGGTATTTGATGACCCCACCATAACTGACGAGAAATACACCAGTCTTTTAATTTAACTAACCAGTCGCGGTATACTTTGCGCCATCTTTCGGGTACATAATTAGGAGAGTTATCATTATCCAGACAACTTAAAGCCTTTTGTGCCAAAGGTTCAATTTTGACAAACCACTGGGTCGATAATAACGGTTCAACTGGTACTTTACCGCGATCGCTGTAGGGAACGCTATGGCGATAGTCTTCAATCTTAACTAAATTGCCTAAT
>JBCCDL010001099.1:0-1522 GCA_039030815.1 Cyanobacteria bacterium P01_A01_bin.83
GTAGCCTTAGTAAATTTAGCTTTAGACAGTACTGAATAGGCTGGTCGCTGAGTAGGGGTGGGAAATTCTTCCGTACTAATGGGTAAAACTTGCTTAACTTTAAGACTCATTCCTAATTCCTGCGCCTCAGCAAAAGTGGCTACTGCTAAGTCATACCAGCTAGCAACTCCACTATTAGTGAAGTGATAAATTCCTTTAATACCTTCATCAGTTAAAGATTTAGTTAGTAACTGAGTAATTGCCTGAGCAATATCATAAGACCAGGTGGGACTACCTATTTGATCCGCCACCACCTTTAACTCTTCCCTAGCAGTACCCAATCTCAGCATCGTTTTGACAAAGTTGCCATGACCCCGACTACCATACACCCAAGCCGTTCGCAAAATTAGATGGCGATCGCAATTTTCAATTACTCCTATTTCTCCCAGTAACTTAGACTTGCCATAGGTTCCCAAAGGATCTGTTTGGTCAGTTTCTAAATAGGGAGTATGATTTGTGCCGTTAAAGACATAGTCAGTGGAAATATGTAGTACTTTAGCACCAATATCTTGAGCGGTAATAGCGATCGCTTTAGGCGCTACGGCATTAATTGCCATGGCTAATTCGGGTTCGCTTTCGGATTTATCTACAGCAGTATATGCCGCCGCATTGACAATTAGATCTGGCTTAATCTCAGTAATTCGCTGCTGGATCTGTTCAGGCTGAGTGAGATCTAAATCTTGACGAGTGACACCAACTACCTCTCCCAAAGAGGTTAATGCGTGCTGTAATTCTTGTCCTACCTGTCCTGAAATCCCTGTCAGCAATATTTTCATCATTGAAACACCTCGGCATCTGCCAATGGTAAAGCAGCCTGGTCTTTTGCCGATAAAACTGGCTCACCCTTAAACTTCCAGTCTATACCCAGGTTGGGATCGTTCCATAGTATGGCACGTTCGTATTCTGGGGCATAGTAGTCGGTGGTTTTATATAAAAAGTCAGCAATATCTGATAAAACGACAAAGCCATGGGCGAAACCAGGAGGAACCCAAAGCTGTCTGTGATTGGATGCTGTCAGTACACACCCTACCCACTGTCCAAAAGTCGGAGAACTTTTACGGATATCTACCACCACATCATAAACCTCTCCCGATACGACTCTGACAAGCTTACCTTGGGGTTGTTTAATCTGATAATGCAGTCCTCGCAAGACATTACGAGCAGAACGAGAATGATTATCCTGAACAAAATGCGGCGTAACCCCCGTTTTTTCTTGAAATTTGTGTTCGTTGAAGCTTTCGGTGAAAAAGCCTCGTTGATCACCAAATACTTTTGGTTCAATAATTAAGACATCGGGAATCGCTGTTTTAATAACTTCCATGAAGCTTTTTGTGTAATTTTGAGTTACTTATTAATTACTTTGGACGACGACAGGCTGACTGCAAATTCATAGGCAGCTATACGACCGTTTAAAATAACACAGTTTTTTTAAATATTTATCACAGTAGCACTGTATTAGAAAAAACCCGTGAATATACTTAAA
>JBCCDL010001100.1:0-1520 GCA_039030815.1 Cyanobacteria bacterium P01_A01_bin.83
AAGGGATTAGTGCAATTAGCGATTCATCTCAGCATCACAGGGTTGAGTGGTTATATTTGGATTGCAATGGATCAATGGTGGCTCAAATTCCCTGCTTTAATCGTTTATGGGTTTAGTCTTGCCGCTATGTTTGCCATTGTTCATGAAGCTTGCCATCGCACCGCTTTTGCCAATAATCGACTAAACGACCTGGTGGCTTGGGGGACTGGGGTGTTGTCTGGTTATAACAGTACTTTTTATCGTCGTTATCATAAATGGCACCATCGCTATACGCAAATTGCGGGTAAAGATCCCGAATTAGCCAGTCCTAAACCAAGCAGTCTACGACAATATTTAATTGAAATTATTGGTATCAACTGGTGGCTTGGCAAAATTAAGACCCACTTCCAAATAGCTACAGGTAACCTCGACAATCATCCTTATATTGCCGAAAATGCAGCTAAAGAGGTAGTTAACTCAACTCGCCTACAGCTTGCAGTTTACAGTATGGCGATCGCAATTTCTCTTGCCTTTACTCAACCTTGGTTTATTACCTATTGGCTTTTACCTCTTGCTGTAGGACAGCCGATCTTACGTCTGATTCTCCTGGCAGAACACACAGACTGTACTTTAAACAACAATCCTCTGAGCAATACCCGCACGACCCTGACCTGGTTGCCACTACGTCTGCTGATGTGGAACATGCCCTTTCATGCAGAACATCATCTTTATCCTTCAATTCCCTTTCATGCTTTACCAGAAGCACATCAAGAATTACAAGAACATTTAGCTGTTTGCGATAGTGGTTATCTCAGAGTAAATCAAAGCATCATCCAAAATCTCTCATCTTAAATAAGAGAATCAAAACAAAAATAAAGTCTCCTAAGATCTGGTTTGGTTGTCAACTCAGAAAACTTAGGAGACTAGCACTCACTATTACTTATTACTGAAGCAAATCTTGACTCATATGTCTATTAAATTAAACAAAAGTCAGGTCAACAGTTGGATCTAGTTTAGCGATCGCAGATTTGCTGTTAGTCACTGATGCAATTAGATCATCTTCAGATATGTCAAACTAGTCGTTCAAGAATAAATCCCCTGACGATGAACAGTGAAAACTATAGTCGACGGGTAAGGAGGTAAAAAAGAGGCAATAATGAGTCAATTTATCAAAAGAGCCTTTTTAGATACGGAAGATGGTCAAATTCTGTATCGCATCGCTGGTACAGGATCGCCTCTGTTGCTATTACATATGGCTCCCCGCAGTAGCGATGAATTTCTGGAGGTAATGTCAATTCTGGCTAATACCAGACAGGTGATCGCCATGGATTTAATGGGTTTAGGTGATTCAGATCGACCCCCTAGAGAATATTCAGTGACTGATTATGCTCAATGTGCGATCGCATTATGGGAGCAATTGGGCATTAAAAAGTGTAGTGTGCTTGGTAGTCTTACAGGAGGATATATCGCAGGAGAAATAGCTGCCGCTTACCCTGAACGAGTCGAAAAGTTGATTCTCTGCAATGTGTTTGGATTTGATC
>JBCCDL010001101.1:0-1520 GCA_039030815.1 Cyanobacteria bacterium P01_A01_bin.83
CAACAACGATCATTTCATTTGCTGTTTCTTTTCTTTTTTCAAATCTCTGGCACTAACAGCGGCAATCTCAGCATCCATAATAGTTTGACCCGTTGCTGCTAGATAGACATCATCCAGACTGGGACGAGATTGAGCCAAGCTAAAGGTTGGTAGTTCGACTTCTGCTAAGGATTGCTCGATTTTACTTAAAGAACTCTGACCAGATTTAACAATTAAATTCAAAGAATTACCTTGAACCGAATTGATAATTACTTCTTCGACAAACGGCAGAGATTCCAAAATATATTTAGCCTTATCCGCTTCTTCATCTGGGGTAAATTCCCTAATTTTAAGGGTAACGCGATCGCCTCCCAGCTTATCCTTTAATTCTGATGGCTTACCCGCGGCGATTACTTTACCTTGATCGATGATTGCTAGGCGATCGGCTAAAGCATCGATTTCCTCTAGATAATGACTGGTAATTAATACAGTTGTACCTGCTGAGCGCAATTCCTGTAAAAACTGCCAGACAATCATGCGAGTTTCAATGTCCAGCCCCACTGTTGGCTCATCTAGTACCAGAACTTCAGGCTGGTGGAGTAACCCTGCTGCCAGATCTAGGCGCTTAAGAATCCCTCCAGAATAGGTGCCTATCTTATTATCGGCATATTCCTGTAATCCTAAAACCTCTATCAGTTGGGTAATGCGATCATTAATAATTTTGGGCGGTAAATGATATAGTGCCGCTTGCAGCTTAAGTAACTCTCTGCCAGTCAAAACTTTATCGATCGCTACTCCCTGTGCCACATAGCCCAACCTTTGCCGTACAGCTTTTGGTGAAGCGATCGCATCTACGCCCCCCACTTCAATTTTGCCCGCATCAGGTTTAGCCAGGGTACACAGACAGCGAATTGTGCTAGTTTTGCCCGCACCATTGGGACCTAACAGACCAAATATCTCTCCTGCCTCAACAGTAAAGGAGATATCTTTTACCGCTTGAACATCGCCATAGCTTTTCCGTAAGTTTTCAATTAAAACGGCAGCAGCCATACTATTTTAAAAATATTTTGTCTATAGTTTTATATACTTATTGTAATAGTTTCTTCCGAAATCAATCTTAAGTGTTTGCTAAAACTATCAAATGTTTAAGCTTGAGTTGTTACAGATTGAGGAACTGCCACTTCTGGAGTAACCCATTGCCAATATTGGTCTGGCATCAAGTTAGTAGCACCGATCATCATTGATTTGTCCTGGTTCAAGCCAAATCGTTTTATGACAATTTCGACGAATCAGCGGTATCGAGTGAGAAACTAGCAGCGCCGTAGTATTATCCTGCCAAAACTCTTCCATCTTTTGGCTACATTAGAGGATGATATAGAACGCTTAGTGTAAATTAGCTTCGTTGAAAGGTTAATAGTTCTTAGCTTTTAGCTCTTAGCTCTTTTAGATTCAAAATAGTTATTTAAAAGTTAACTATTATAGATCTAGAGCTACGCAATTCCTTCGTTTCTGACTTATATACTTGCTCATTTTAATTTACA
>JBCCDL010001102.1:0-1505 GCA_039030815.1 Cyanobacteria bacterium P01_A01_bin.83
CCTTTAAAAAGAAAAATGGAAATTGAAGAGCTATAAATCTGGCTCAAAAATTATCTGTTGTAAGGCTCCTAATATAACGTCAGTTCGGGATAAGAGAGTTAGTCTTTTTGGATAGCTCTAAGCTTTTTAGCTGTTTTTCGGTCGGAATAATTAGAAAATAAAGAGTGAAAACGGCACCGCTTGAAAATACTGTCAGATATAGTTTGAGGCTTAACCCGAATTCCTGGTTGACTGACAAAAGATAAATCAAAAACCCTATGTTCCCGCCAAATACATTTCATGTGATGAACATGGCGTATGACCACGATTCGTGAATTAAAGGGTCATATCGACCTTAAAGCCTTATCCTGACTGAGTTTAATTTTTGTATTTTTGACAACTACATCTCAGGAGACTAAGAACTAGGAATTAGCGAGAACCCAAAATCAAGAATTGGAGGTTTTCGATCCAAATCGATATCAGACCATCGCAAACGAGCAGCTTCAGAGCGTCTCAATCCATGACGATAAAGCATTAGGATAAGAACAGAATTTCTGAAAGAATACCACCCGCCTTGATTCTTCACCACCTCAATTAATAATTTGACTTCCGAAGCAGTAAGATGGTCACGAGAAATATTGCAGCTTTTAGTGCTTTGAGCAACTAAAGTAATCATAATCCGCCTTCCTCCAACAGCTTGTCTTATCTTGATTGTAGAAAAAGCTAGAAGAATTGAATCAACTACTTTTGCAGTCTCTGGTTAGAAGCTGCAATATTTTTGTCTAAACTATAAGGATTCTTTTGGAGAAATATGTATAACAAATGTATTTAGAACAATATCGGTTGACTGCTATTCTGTTTTTAATCTTTACTTTTTCCCTTGGTTTTTTAGCATACGTTTTTATATTGCAAGAACCGAGTAATTCTCAGCCAAGAATGTCTATGCTATCAAGTGGTGTTGTAGTGCCAACAGATAGTTTATTTGCCATAGAAGGATGGTTTCGTAGTGTATTGGGATATATTTCTTTGTTTCTCGCTTTATTTTTTGGATGTGGAAGCATAGTATTAGGTAGTAGATACTTAGACCTTAAAAGAAGAAGTTAATTTGCTATCCTTAACTGCTCAATCGCTGAATAATGGACGATAGTCACGCATAATATCTTTCATCAATGAAGCGAAATTGGCAGCCAGAAGAACTAATCGAACATTGGACACTGATTCCCACTGAATTAGACCTCTTAACTAAGAAAACAGCCACTAATCGCTTAGGAATAGCTCTCTATTACTCAAATACTTTCAGTACGAAGGTAGATTCCCCACATCTAAAGCTGACATTGAAGTTTTAAGCGTTGTATGTAAACAGGATTTATATAATTACTAGTTTTACTCAGTTACGTCAGGTTCAGTCTCTGGAGTAGCGCTAGGGGGGTCTTCCGTTTCCGTTTCCGTTGCAGGAGTAATAGGAGCAGAGGTTGGTGGAGCTGTTTCGGGAGTGGGAATCATAAAGATCGCGCCAGCAGCGATCG
>JBCCDL010001103.1:0-1502 GCA_039030815.1 Cyanobacteria bacterium P01_A01_bin.83
CACTTTTAACTAGAAATATTTAATAAAAATTATTTTTATTCTGCTGTTTGAAAAATTGCCTCAACGCTCAATTCAAGTTGAGTCACAACACTTGATTTTAAGCGATCGCCTTTAACAAATTTTTCTATTTGATATTTCCCTTCAATTAACTTGATTGTGTCCAACTGCTTCGGTGCTGCCGAAACTAATACTATCTTCTTCATACTCTGGAGGTTCGACATGAATTAAGACTCGAACCGTGCCAAAATTTTGTTCTAAACTAGCTTCAATTTCTTCTGTAATTTGGTGAGCAGTTACCAAATCATCCGTATCTACAATTAAATGCATTTCGATAAAGACTTGTCTACCTAGCATTCCTCTAGAGGCAATATCATGACAACTGACTACTCCTGGGACTTGAGTTACAACATCACAAATGGTTTCTGGTGCGATCGCCATTTCGTCAACTAGCCAGGGTAAATTATCATTGATTACTTCCCAGCCACTGTGAAACACCAGCAGCGCTACAGGGAAAGCGAGAATGACATCTAACCACTGTAATTGAGGTAGATTAAAAGCCTCCCCTTGCCAAATGCCAACTAATCCAGCAATCACAATGATTGTGACCCAAATATCGCTCATGGTATGTTTAGCATCAGCAACTAAGATGGGACTGCCAATTTTTCTGCCGACATGGCGTTCATAAACAGCGACAAAAATATTAACACCCAAAACTAGTAGCAAAAGCCACAATTCAGCAGAGGACACTGTGATATTATTATTTTCTGGGTCTAGAAAAACTTTCTTGACTGCGCCTTGCAAAATTTCAAAGCAGGCAATGCCCAAAAATGCGGCAATTCCTAATGCCCCTACGGCTTCAAATTTTTGGTGTCCATAAGGGTGTTCTCGGTCTGGTTTAGGGGAAGAAAAGCGATTTGCTACCAGACCTAAGATGTTGTTAACGCTATCAGTGACACTATGTAGAGCATCTGCCTGGAGGCTTAAAGAACCTGTTGCCATGCCCAAGGTTAATTTTAGCGTCATGACAAACAAGTTTAACAATAATGTCAACCAGAGAACACGACGAACCTGCGATCGATTATCCTGCACCATACAATAATTGAAACTTCTGGGCTTGCCTTTTTATCATAGTCTGGATTAAATATCCAGTACTTAATAGAAGATTAGATAACCAGTACTTAATCTAATAGAGAGTGGTTGTAGCTATGTTGAGTTATGAAAAAAAAGGTAACTTATTGAGATAGATTCTGACATCCCAAGTATGATATCTCGTCTGTCTGATAAATTTGAGATCAGGATTTATCAACAGATATTTGCATTAATTTTAGTTATTAAATTAAATTAAATTTTTCATATGGCTCAGTTTACTCTCAATTTAATTCAAGGAGCAGTTAGTTTTAACTTTTCTCACGAGGCAGCCCAACAGCTAAAGGCAGAAATTTCTACTCTAATGCAAAGTCTTAAAGCTATTGCCACCAATACTCCTGGGGCGGGAAATCGTC
>JBCCDL010001104.1:0-1501 GCA_039030815.1 Cyanobacteria bacterium P01_A01_bin.83
TCACTATCAGATGAGGAAATCTCGACTATCTCGAATAACTTATTGTTTGCTAATCTAAAGAAATAGTAGCACCTACCCTCTACCAACTTAATAGTCATGAGTTTTTCAGAACGTGATTTGCAGAACAAACTGGACGATATGGAAGCCGAAATTAATCAAAAGCAGGCTAACAATACTCAAAATTCAGCTCCCTCAAGTTTTCCCCAGCTAGAAATCAATCCTTCTCCCCAAGTAAAAAGTTGGATTGATACTAGTAAAAAATGGTTTAATAGTTTACCAAAATTTGGCAAGGTTGCAGTAGCAGTTGGTGGGGTCTGGTTAGGTTTTTCGGTATTGGGAGCTGTACTTAGTGTTGTCAGCAGTATTTTCAGTATCGCAGCTATTGGCTTGATTCTGTATATTGGATATCGCTTATTTAGCACTCAATCTAAGAATTAGATTAGTGGTCATTGCCGTAGTGGGGATTGGTTTAGATGGTGAGCCAGGTCTAGCTGTTGCAGCCCGAGAAGTTGTTGAGCAGGCAAACATCTTGGCTGGAGGTAAACGCCATCTGGCTTATTTTCCCCATCACCCTGCTGACAAAATATATCTGACAAACATTAGATCAGAAATAAATCAGATCGCACAGCTAGAGAGGGCTAACCAGTCCATTGTTATTTTAGCTAGTGGCGATCCTCTGTTTTTTGGCTTAGGTAGATTACTATTAGAACATTTTGATTCTAATAAGCTTCAATTTTATCCTCACTTTACTTCTGTACAGTTAGCCTTTAATCGTCTGCAAATCCCTTGGCAGGATGCGACCTTCATTAGTGTTCATGGTCGCAACACCGATGAACTAGCCAAGTCATTAAAGCAAGGTAAAACGAAAATTGCGATCCTAACAGATAGCCACAATCATCCAGGAGCGATCGCCCGTCTTTATTTAGCTTTAGACTTACCAGTTAACTATAGTTTTTATATCTGCGAAAATCTGGGTGATGTGACTGAGAACATCATTCACTTTACTCCTGAGCAAGTAACTGAATTAGCTGGTTTGAGTAATCAAGATTTTGCAGCACTAAATGTTTTAATTTTATGGCGATGCTCCCAGTCGGAGACGATCAGTTTGGAAGATTTACCCCTAGTCGGTTTGCCTGACAGTAGCTTTTTGAGCTTTAGCGATCGCCCTAGTTTAATTACCAAAAAAGAAATTCGTTTGGCTATCCTAGGAGAATTAGCACTTCAAGCAAATCAAACTGTATGGGATATTGGCGCGGGTACAGGTGCTGTATCTATAGAAATAGCGAGACTATGTCCTAATTCTCAGGTATATGCAGTGGAAAAATCCGACATGGGTTCAACTTTAATTACCAAAAATAGTCGAAGATTTCAGGTAAATAACATTAAAAGTATAAATGGCAAGGCACCAGAGATACTTTTAGATTTGCCCAACCCCAACCGCATCTTTATTGGTGGCAGTGGGGGTAATATTACAAGCATTTTGAATGTTTGCCATCAAAAA